>DASYSQ010000186.1:0-11574 GCA_036003145.1 Pseudolabrys sp. | reverse complement strand
TGACACCATGCTTTTTCGCAAGACGCACCGTTGCGCGCATCGTGGTCGGGTCGGACGCATGGAACCCGCAGGCGACATTCGCCAGATCGATGTGCGGCATCATCGCGGTATCGTCTCCGAGCCGATAGAGCCCGAAGCCCTCGCCCATGTCGCAGTTGATCGTCATCCGCATGTGCAAGACCTATTCGTTCACTGGTGGCCTTGACTGCATGGCGGGTTCGCAAAGCATGAGCTTCGATAGCATCGGTGGCATTGCACGAGCACAGCAATGCACGCGTCCAGCACCGCGATCCCGGTCAGCACGGTGAGGACGACACCGACGAGGACACCAAGAGAGGTGACCACATCGGCCAGCGTGTGCTTGCCATCCGCAACGAGAGCGGCAGACCTGTGCAGACGACCTTGCCCGATGATCAGCACGCCCCAGCCGGCGTTGAGGATCGTGGCGACCATGCCGATGGTTAAACCGGTCCACGGCGCGTCGATCGCCCTGGGTGCCAGAAACCCGCCATAGGCTTCGTGCAGGATCGCCAGGGCGGCGGCGATGATCAGCGCGCCGATGACGACCGCCGACATATATTCCGCCTTGTGGTAGCCGTAAGGATGTTCTGCGTCGGGCGGGCGGGCCGCTATCCTGATCGCGATGATGGCCGCGATCGACGTCGCCACGTTGATGATGCTTTCGAGGGCATCGGAATAGAGAGCCAGCCTGCCGGTAATGAGATAGGCGGTGAACTTGATGGCCAGCACTACAAGGCTGACCCCCCAGGCTGCCGACCGCAATTTTCAGAGATTTATCCATTGCAAAATTTTAGCGACCGGCGCCGCCCGTTGATCGGCCGCGCCGGCGAGATGATTGAGTGAGGCTTGTCTGACCGTAGTTCCGGTCACACAACCTTCAGATTCTCTGCCGATGTCTTGCCTTTGTTCGGTACTTCTTCGTACTCGACCGTTTGCCCCTCATTGAGGGTGCTTAAACCGGCTTTTTCAACCGCCGAGATATGTACGAAAACGTCTTTCCCGCCTCCGCCTGCCGGTTGAATAAATCCGTACCCTTTGGTCGGGTTGAACCACTTCACAGTGCCTTTGGCCATACTCAAACTCCGATGTTGACGGGAGACCATACGGCCAATGCGCAGTGATGCCAATCGTCGCCTCACCGACTTCCGTCCGGCGAAATCACCCTTGTTCTACCGCCCAAACCCTGAAGGTCCGGCAGCAAGGGAGATGTGCGCCGACTTTGGCCGCTGTTTTGCGGGTTGGACGCATTTGAGACGCATGGGGACGCATGGGGACGCATGGGGACGCATGAGACCCGCAGGCGACCGTTGCCAGATCGATGTGAGGCATGGCGGTATCGTCTCCCGGAGACCAAAATCTTCGCCCATGCCGCGGCTGATCGTCATCCGCACGTGCAAGACCGCAGCCGGCCGGACTTGAATTCTTCCTTCGTCAGCTTTCAATCGCCTTCCGGCGATTTTGCTATACCATTGATTTGATTGGTGCGGACGGAGGGACTCGAACCCTCACGGGAAATCTCCCAAGGGATTTTAAGTCCCTTGCGTCTACCATTCCGCCACGTCCGCGTGGCACTTCACTCACCGCACCGGCGCGCGGCGGTGAGCCCACGCGACGGCGTTAAACTATTCCGATAACACGTGCCCCCAGGCCGACTGCCAGTCCTTGCCGCCGGCATCTGTCACCGTGCCATCCCTCTCGAAAAATTTGTTGGGCACCTGGAACATCGCGATCATGGTGCCGCCCTTCGGGCACCATGCCTCGTGCCGGCTGCCCGCCGGACGCCAGACGAACTCACCCGGGCCAACTTCCAGCCCGGCATCCGGCCCTGCCTTGTCGACCAGTGAGCCTTCCAGAACGTAGGTTTGCTCGATCAGGACATGCTCGTGGTCGGGCAAGGCCGCGCCCGGCTCCATCTTGATCAGGACGGTGGCAAGGCCGCTCTTTGGGTCGAACAAAAGCGTCTTTGTCTGACAGCCGGGAAACCGCATCTTCTCCCACGGCAGATCCTGCGGCCGCACGTGATGCGAGCGCTTGTCGTCAACCGGCTTTGCGTCCTGCGTATTCGCCTTGACGTTCATGGTGTCCTCCCCGGCGGAGCATTTTCTGGCGTTGACTGATGATACACCGAAACGGGATCAGTTGCTCAATTTGATATTGGCCTGCTCGACGATCTTCCCGAATTTCGTACGTTCGGAATCCACAAAAGCCTTGAACTCGGCAACCTTCATCGGTTTCGGCACGATGCCCTGCGGCAGCAATTTATCGGCTATGGCCGGGTCCTTGAGCGCAGCATTCACGATGCCGTTGAGGCGCTCGACGATTTCGGGCGGCGTGCCGGCCGTGCCAAACATCGCAAACCAGTTGAGCAATTCGTAACCGGCAAGACCGGGCGCGCCTTCGCTGAGCGGCGCGACGTCCGGCAGTTGCGGCATGCGCTCGCGCGACGTAACCGCGACCGCGCGCAGGTTGCCCGCTGAAATCAGCGGCAGTGCCGCCGCGAGACTCGAGAAGCTCATCGTGACAGCGCCCGTTGCGACATCCGTCACCGCCGGCGCCGACCCGCGATAGGGCACATGCAACACCTGAATTCCCGCCATGCTGTTCATCAGTTCACCGGCAAGCTGCTGGGGGTTGCCGATGCCCGAGGAGGAAAAGGAGAGCTTGCCGGAGTTCGCCCTGGCGTAATCGATTAGTTCTTTCGGATTGTGCACAGGCGTTGCAGCGGCGACGACGACCACGCAAGGCACAATCCCGATCAGTGCGATCGGCACCAGCTCTTTGGCCGGATCGTAGGACATCCGTTCCTTGAAGAGGAAATGATTGATCGCAACTTCGCCGGAAGCACACGCGAGCAGCGTGTAGCCATCGGGCTGCGCCTTTGCGACCGCTCCGGTCGCCAGCATCGCACTCGCTCCGGTCCGATTTTCAATGACAATCGGCTGCCCCAGTGCCGATTTCATCGGCTCCTGCAACAGGCGCGCAACGATATCGACGCCACCACCCGCCGCGTAACCGACGAGAATGTGGATCGGCTGGCTCGCATATGTCGATTGTGCGCCTGCTTCGGGCACGCCGGCGGCGAGTGCCGCAGCGCCGGCGAGCAGATGACGTCGTGTCAGCATTGAGGTCCTCCCAGGGATTATTGTCAGTCGCCGCCTTCGCGGATTGGTGGCACGAACGCGAGCCCGGTGTCCCAGGGGAAATAGATCCAGGTGTCCTGCGAGACTTCGGTGATGAACGTGTCAACCAGCGGCCGGCCCATTGGCTTTGCGTAGACCGTGGCAAAATGCGCGTTCGGCAGCAGGTCGCGCACCACGCGCGCGGTTTTGCCGGTGTCGACCAGATCATCGACAATCAACACGCGCTTGCCCTGCGAATGCAGCGCACGCACTTCGGGCGCAATGCCCTTGAGCACCGAAACATCGCCCTGATTCTTGTAGTCCCGGTAGCTCAATACGCTCACGGTTTCGATCATCCGCACGTTGAGTTCGCGTGCGACGATCGCAGCCGGCACCAGCCCACCGCGCGTAATGCACACGATTGCCTCGAAAGGCCCGGCCTCGTGCAAGCGCCATGCGAGCGCGCGCGAGTCACGGTGAAATTGGTCCCAGGACACCGGAAAGATTTTTTCGGGGCGGGGCGATTTTTCGGCAGTTGAGTCAGCCATGGACATACTAGTGAAGCACTCCCAACTGCGCTTTCACCTTTTTCAGCATGCCTTCCACTTCCGCTTTCACCACCGCAAGTTTCTGTGCGTCGCGCGAGCGCACCACGATATTCGTATTTGGCCCGTGCTGCTCGTCGATGAACGGATAGCTGCCGATGATTGCCTCCGGATGCGCCTTGGCGATGGCGCCGAGCTCGGTGCCGACATCGCCTTCCTTGGCATCCGCCCGGATCGTCTCGGACAGCAATTTCGTGCCTGTCTTGAGCTTTGGTGCAACCTCGTCGAGCATCGCCTGCATCACTGCCGGTATGCCGGCCATCGTGATGACATTGCCGATCCAGAACCCCGGTGCGCCGGACACCTTGTTTGCAACGAGCGCGGCACCGCGCGGGATGCGGGCCATGCGCAAACGCGCCTCGTTGAGCTCGCCGCCGGTCTTGGCCAGGCGTTCCCTGAGGATTGCCATCGCCTCCGGGTGAAGCTCCAGCGTGACGCCGAAGGCCTCCGCCACGCAATCCGCGGTGATGTCGTCATGCGTCGGCCCGATGCCGCCGGTGGTGAACACATAGGTGTATTTCGCGCGCAAACCGTTGAGCGCTTCCACGATCGCCGCGGCGTCATCGGAAACGACGCGGACCTCCTTCAGGTCGATGCCAATGGCAGTGAGGTAATCGGCGATATAGCCGATGTTCTTGTCCTTGGTCCGACCCGAGAGGATTTCGTCGCCAATCACCAGCACGGCAGCGGTGATGATGTCGGGCTTGGCACTCATGGCGTTGTCCTTACCGGAGGTCCAATGACGTAGCGTGACGTCGGCACCCGCTCAAGCCAAGGTCCTGTTTTGCCGCTCATTTATTGGGCAGCGGATGCATCCGATTTCATGCCGCTTACCTAAGCTGCGGTTTTCGCTACGGTTTTGCGTGGCCTGAAGCTTGCTACGCCGATCTGTGGAAAGCTTCCGGATCTAAGACAGGAACAAGCTTTGCGTAACCGGCTGTGCGGTGGGGGGACCGGGATGATTGCAGCCTTCGATGAAATGACGGGCCACGACGGCGGCGTGCGGCCGGCCTATGGCGAACTGTCGCGTTGGCTTCAAGAAGTGCCGCCCGACGTTCTCGATTACCGGCGGCGTGAAGCCGAACTGATCTTCCGGCGCATTGGCATCACGTTTGCCGTTTACGGCGAGGCGGACGCGCAGGAACGCCTGATTCCGTTCGATGTCATTCCACGAATCATGTCTGGCGCCGAATGGCGCATCGTGGAAAAAGGCCTCATTCAGCGCGTCAACGCACTCAACGCCTTCATCAGGGATATCTACGGCGCGCGCGACATCCTGCGTGCCGGCGTGGTGCCGGACGATCTCGTGTTCCGCAACCCGGCTTTCCGTCCCGAAATGAGCGGACAGAAGGTTCCGCACGATATTTACGTGCACGTCGCCGGCATCGACATCGTACGCGTCGATGCCGAAACGTTTTACGTCCTTGAAGACAATGCGCGTACGCCGTCCGGCGTCTCCTATATGCTTGAGAACCGCGAAATCATGATGCGGTTGTTTCCGGAACTGTTTTCGCGCCACCGCATCGCGCCGGTTGAAAATTATCCGGACGAATTGCTCGCCACACTGACATCGGTGGCACCATCGTCTGCCCCGCGCGATCCGAATGTCGTGCTGCTCACGCCCGGCGTGTTCAACTCTGCGTACTACGAACATTCATTTCTCGCCGACAAGCTCGGCGTCGAGCTGGTCGAGGGCCGCGATCTCTTCGTCAAGGACGAGATCGTTTACATGCGCACAACGCAGGGTCCGCAACGAGTTGACGTGATCTACCGCCGCATCGATGACGATTTTCTCGATCCTCTCACCTTCCGCCCTGATTCCGCCTTGGGAGTTGCAGGGCTGATGTCGGCATATCAGGCCGGCAATGTCACACTCGCCAACGCAGTCGGCACCGGGATCGCCGATGACAAGGCGGTCTACAGCTTCATGCCGGCCATCGTGAAATTCTATCTCGGCGAGGAGCCCCTGCTGAAGACCGTGCCGACCTGGCGTTGTCGCGAGAAGGAACATCTCTCCTACGTGCTCGACAATCTTCACGAGCTAGTCGTGAAGGAAGTGCACAGCTCCGGCGGCTACGGCATGCTGATCGGACCCGCCGCCAGCAAGGTTGCCATCGAGCAATTTCGCGCCAAGCTGAAAACCGCACCGAAGAGTTTCATCGCCCAGCCCACGCTGGCACTGTCCACCTGCCCCACCTGTGTCGAGCAAGGCGTGGCGCCGCGTCATGTCGATTTACGGCCGTTCGTGCTGACCGGCCGCGACCGCGTATGCATCGTGCCAGGCGGCCTGACCCGCGTTGCGATGAAGGAAGGATCCCTCGTGGTCAATTCAAGCCAGGGCGGCGGAACGAAAGACACATGGGTGCTGGACGGATGAAACAACTCGTTACAACGGTCATCCTTCGAGGCCCGCGCATCGCAGCCAAATGTACGCGGGCTGCGTCTGCTTTGGCGCGGGCACCTCAGGATGACGGAACTTTTTCTCGCCGTCACCCTGAGGTGCGAGGGCGTACAGCGCCCGAGCCTCGAAGGGCGACGGCGGCCGAGGCGTAGTCAATGCTCTCCCGCACCGCCGATAACCTCTACTGGCTTTCGCGCTATATCGAGCGCGCGGAATATCTAGCGCGCATCCTTGATGCCACGCAGCGGTTATCGGCACTGCCCCTCGCCTATGTCGGCACCAGCAACGAATGGGAATCGGCGGTCGCGACCGCTGGCTGTGCCGCCGCATTCTTCAAGCTCTATGACGAAGCAAACGAAACCAACGTCACCGATTTCCTTGCCTTCTCCACGGCGAACTCGTCGTCGATCCGCTCCTGCTTCGAGCTTGCGCGCGGTAATGCACGCGCGGTGCGCACGGCGCTCACCATGGAAATGTGGGACGCCATCAACGGAACCTGGCTCGAGCTCAAGCGCTACGGCAACGGCCCGACCTCGCGCGAAGAGTTCTCGCGCTTTCTTCGTTGGGTACAGGAATCGTCGCTGCGTTTTGACGGCTCGGCCTACCGCACCATGCTCCGCAATGATGCCTACTGGTTTTCACGACTTGGCGTGTATATCGAGCGCGCCGATAACACCGCCCGTATCCTGGACGTCAAATATCACCTGCTGCTGCCGGAGAACGAGCGCGTTGGCGGCCCGCTCGACTATTTTCAATGGGCCGCAATCCTGCGCTCGGTTTCCGCGCTCACCGCCTATCACTGGGTCTATCGGGACAGCCTGAAGCCCTGGCTGGTCGGCGATCTCCTGATTTTGCGCGATGAGATGCCGCGATCGCTCGCCTCCTGTTACGAGGCGATCATGCGTAACCTTGATTCCATTGCGGGGGCCTATAACCGGCAAGGTCCGGCGCAACGGCAGGCGCGCGGCATTCGCACACGGCTGCAAAACAGCAGCATGGACGGAATTTTTCAGCGCGGCCTGCATGAATACATCGGCGAATTCATTGTCGAGAACAACAGGCTCGGCGCCCTGGTCACCGAGCAATTCCTGACATGAATGAAGCAATGAATCGTCATCGCCGGACTTGTTGCCGCAAGTCGGGCTTATCCGACTTGCGGCACAAAGATAACACGCAGTGGAAGTCGAGTAAACTCGACTTCCACTGCCATCCACGCCTCTAATCGGTAACACGTGGATGCCCGGGATAAGCCCGGGCATGACGTTGAGAGACTCTGGTAGACAGACTCCAAATGCGCATTCGTATCTCGCACGCGACGACCTACGCCTACGACATGCCGCCCACCGGCGTGACGCAGCTGTTGCGTCTGACACCGCGCGATCACGACGGACAGCACGTGGTGGCCTGGCGTATCGATCTGTCCGAGGATTGTCTGCTGCACCAGCATGAGGACGCCTTCGGCAATATCATCCATTCGTTCGCGGCCGAGGGTCCCTTCAACAAATTGACCGTGGAAGTCGCCGGCGATATCGACACGCAGGATACCGATGGTCTGGTGAGCGGCGCGGTCGAGCGCTTTCCGCCCCAATTCTACCTGCGCGATACGCCGCTGACGCAAACCGACGCCGCGATCATCGACTTCGCACAGGCAACGCGAGCCGGCACACAAGGCGACACCCTGAAGCTGCTGCACGCGCTTCTGACGGCACTCAATCGCGAAATCGCCTTCGATACCGATCCCACTCATGCTGCCACAACTGCGGCCGAGGCTTTTTCGCTTCGGCGCGGCGTCTGCCAGGACCTCACCCATATTTTTGTTGCGGCAGCGCGATCGCTCGACATCCCGGCGCGATACGTCGGCGGACATTTCCACCGTGCCGACGGCGTCACCGCGCAGGAGGCCGGCCACGCGTGGGCGGAGGCCTATGTCGAGAACCTGGGCTGGGTTGGCTTCGATCCTACCAATGGCATTTGCATCACCGCAGCCCATGTGCGGGTTGCCGTCGGTCTGGACTATCTCGGCGCCGCTCCGGTACGCGGCACACGTTTTGGCGGCAGCGGCGAAACGCTCACGGTGGCTGTGCGTGTCGACCAGGCGCGCCAGCAGACGCAGAATTAGCTGGCGATGCATTGCCGAAGGGCCCTTCGGGTCGCTATAAACCTGCGGCCTGCCCTGTAGAAAAATCGCGAAGCGCATGACCTATTGCTGCGGAATCCTCGTGAGCGCCGGACTTGTCATGGTTGCCGATACGCGCACCAATGCAGGTCTCGACAACATCTCCACATTCCGCAAGCTGCATGTCTACACGCAGCCGGGCGAACGGATCATGGCCATCGCCTCCTCCGGGAATCTTTCGCTCAGTCAGTCCGTGCGTTCGACGCTGATCGAAGGCGTCGAAAATCCGGAGACCGGTGAGATCGAGACGCTGATGAATGCGCCGACCATGTTCCAGGCCGCGCAGCGCATCGGCCGCACCATCCGCAATGTTCAGACCGCCGAAGGCAAAGCACTGGAAGCGGCCGAAGTCGACCACGAGGTCGCTTTCCTGTTCGGCGGCCAGATCAAAGGCGGCCGCCTGCAACTGTTCATGATCTACTCGGCGGGCAATTTCATCGAGTGCACAACCGATACGCCCTATCTCCAGATCGGCGAACACAAATACGGCAAGCCGGTCCTCGACCGCGCCATCAGCTTCGACACCGACCTCTATGACGGACTCAAGATCGGTCTGATCTCGATGGATTCAACGATGCGGTCCAATCTCGGGGTCGGGCTGCCAATCGACATCCTCGTGGTGCGGCGGGATACCTGCAGTGCCGAGGTCAATTACAGGATCGAACCGGGGGAACCCTATTTCCAGGATCTGCGCGAACGCTGGTCGGGCGCGTTACGCGCTGCGCATATCGCAATTCCGCGTCCGCCCTATCGCAGCGCGAGCTGAGGCGACTGCCACAGTAAATTCCGACGGCTTCATCACAACCCGGAAACCGCAGAGTCGCCCGCAAGCCGCGACTGCGCGTTGAGACGGATTGGCGCATTGATGGCGCCGAATCCTTTGTATCCCCGTCGCTGGACGATTTCGAGAAAGAACAGGTCCTTGAAGCTTTTGGTGTAAAGCTGAAGGTATTCGCCGCTGTCATCCTTGTCGTAGAGCACGTTATTGTCCTTCAGCAGCTTTAGCCGCGCCACATCGAGACCGGTACGCGCTTCAAGATCGTCGTAATAATTTTCCGGAATGCGCAGGGTCTCTACGCCGTTTGCCTTCAATCGCGCGGCTGTGGCGAGGATGTCGTCGGTGGCAAAGGCGATGTGCTGCACGCCGGAGCCGAAATACTCGTTGAGGAAGCGCGACGATTGTGTGCGTGGGCTTTGCGAGGCGTTAAGCGCGATCCGCAACGTCCCATTCGTTGTCTCGACAACTTGGCTGCGAACGATGCCGCCGGGATCGGTTATATCGACCTGCGGCGTTTTCCGGACGTCAAGCAGCGACGTGTAGAACAACAGCCATGACAGCATGTCCTCGTAGTGCATCGACTGCGAGATGTGATCAACAACCGACAGACCGGCGTCGGTGCTTTTGCCCGCCGGCACCGGCTCGAACTCGACGTCCCAGACCTTTGCCAGCTTGCTGGTCGGATCGAGAAAATAGAGCAAGCTGCCACCCATGCCGCGCACTGCCGGAATTTCCAGCTCGCCCGGGCCGACCTTTTGACGGAACGGTGTGTCGTGCAATTTTTCCGCACGGTCGAGCGTCGCAGCTGCGCTATCGACCTTGAGGCCGATCGCGCAGACGGACGGTCCATGCGTGATGTAATGGGAGTGCGCGAACCCTTCTTTTTCCTTGTTGATGATCAGATTGATCGCACCCTGCGCCCATCGCGATACTGCTTTCGATTTGTGTTGTGCGACGTTGCGAAATCCGAGGCCGGCGATAAATCGCGCGAGTTCGTCGGCGGTACGGTCGTCAACCGCGAATTCGATGAATTCCACACCAAGGCATTCCGATCGCGGCGGCATCTTTGGAATATCGGCAGCCGCTTTTCCGTTCTTTTCGCGCAACTGATCCATGAGATAGACCAGCGACCGCTGGCCATCGAGAGCGACCGAGCGTGGCGAGCCGGCGCGGAACTGGTCGTTAAAGATCTCCAGCGACAGGTCGCCCTGGTAGCCGGTCGCCTGGACTGCCGCCATGAACTCGAGGAGAGGCATGTCGCCCTGCCCCGGGAAACAGCGGAAATGCCGGCTCCAGTTCAGCACGTCCATGTCGAGCCACGGCGCGTCGGCAAGCTGGACGAGGAATATCCGGTCGCCGGGGATTGCATGCAGCGGTTTGAGATCGGTCTTGCGGGCGTAAGTGTGGAAACTGTCGAGCACAAGCCCGATCGCCCGGTGGTCGGCTCGCCGCACCACTTCCCAGGCGTCACGGTAATCGTTGATATGACGGCCCCAGGCCAGCGCCTCAAAACCCACGCGCAAGCCATGCTTTGCCGCGCGTTCGCCAAGTTCGCGAAAATCGGCGGCGCTGCGATCGATGCCGCCAAGGGATTCCGGAGACACATTGCTGCACACCAGCAGCAGGTCGCAGGCCAATTCCTGCATGAGATCGAACTTGCGTTCAGCACGGTCGAAGGTGCGTTGACGCTGCGAGTCGGGCATGCCTTCGAAATCGCGAAACGGCTGGAACGTGATCGCCCGCAAGCCGAGATCCGACATTTCCTTCGCAACATCGGCCGGGGTGCCGTTGTAGGAAAGCAGATCGCTTTCGAAAATCTCAACACCGCGAAAGCCTGCCGCCGCAATCGCTTGCAGCTTTTCGCTCAAACCGCCGCTGAGACAAACCGTGGCAATCGATGTTTTCATGATCTTGTCCTCCGGTCTGGCCGCATCAACCCGCCTTTGGCGATTGCCGCTTCGCGCGCCTCATAACCAGCGGCAAATGCACGATGCAGGCGAGCGATATCGGGAGTGATTCCGGTGAACAGCCGGAACGCCTCGATCGCCTGATGCACACACATGCCGTTTCCGCTCAGCACGCGGGCACCTTTCGCAGCCGCGGCCTTGATGAACTCGGTATCGACTGGCGTATAGATGACGTCGGCAGCCCAATGCGTCGACTTAAGCGCGGATGCCGGCACGGGATTGCCGGGGAATCCGCGCATGCCCACTTGAGTGGCATTGACCACGCCGTCGGCTGCGGCGATCTCGCGTTCCAGATCATTCGCGACCCGGCAGCGTGACGCCCCAAAATGCCGGGAGAGACCGCTGCAAAGCGCATTCGCGCGCGCACCGTCGCGATCGTGCACGACGAGAAGCGCGACGCCGAGGTCCATCAAGGCGAAGGAAACAGCGTGTCCGGCGCCTCCAGCGCCGACCAGCACCACCGTCGCACCTTGCGCGCTGATGGCTCCGAGGCTTTCCTCGAAACTG
>DASYSQ010000185.1:0-1930 GCA_036003145.1 Pseudolabrys sp. | reverse complement strand
TCGAACACTTCAAAGAAAAAGTCCCGGCCAGTCAGCCGGACTTTGCATCGAGAATGCCATAATGCGTCATCGGGCGTTCACCGAAAATCGTCGACCTTATGCTTGTGTAGGAAGCGGGCGATCTGTCCCCGTAGCGTCGCTGTTTGCAACAGGCCGCCCATCGACCCGGCGTCATCGAAGAGCTGCTGAATCTTTGGTGGGATCGCATTCGGCAACGTTGCGACGTCGGCCCCATCGCATCCGAGCGTATGCTTCCCTTGCTGCGCGAGGATGGCCTCGCCATACCAATTTTCGTCTGCACCCGGACTGTTCATTTTTTCGCGATTGTCTGCCATCCATTCTTCGTTTTCGGCCAGCGTGAGGCAGCTTCGTTCGAGCCTCCGAAATTCGCGGATTTCGGCAGGCAAACTAGGGTCTGGACTCACAGCTTGATCCAATAGAGTGCGCCGATGAGGGTTGCGGCGGCAAGGAAATTTCGAGCCAGTTTGTCGTAGCGGGTGGCGATGCGCCGCCAATCCTTTATACGACAGAAGAAGTTTTCGATTTTGTGCCGCTGCCGATAGAACCGCTTCGGACAATAGGCCTGTTTGATCGCGTTGCGACGGTTCGGGATGATCGGCAGAGCCCCTTCGTCCTTGATCTGCTGACGCGCTGTTTGACTGTCGTAGGCCTTGTCGGCGGTCACGACGAGCGGCGATCGAGGCGTATTCAAGACTTCTTCGACGACTTGGCTGTCGTGGACCTGCCCTCCAGTGACGCTGAAGTTCAGTGGTCGACCCTTGCCATCGACGACCGCATGGATTTTCGTGCTCCGCCCACCACGGCTGATGCCAATCGCCTGATTTTTCTCCCCCCTTTTGCGCCGCTAGCCGCGCGATGCGCTTTCACAATCGTGCTATCGATCAAGTACAAACTGTTGCGCGATTTTGCCGCGAGAGCATCGAAAATACGCTTCCACACCCCTCGCCGAGACCAGCGGTTGAACCGATTGTACGCACTCGTGTATGGGCCATAGCGTTCGGGCAAATCGCGCCACGGGATCCCGGTCCGCAACACGTAAAATATTGCATTTATGATCCGTCGATCGTGCGGGCGCGCGCTCTTCCGACTCTTCGGCATCAGCGGCTCAAGAACAGACCATTCCTCATCGCTGAGATCGAATCGCATGACCCACCTCCGCCCGCGGTGAATCACGATCCGTGTTGCTTTTCAGTAAATTATGCGGGTACAGACCCTAGTGGTGAATTCGCAACTCGGCGTGAAGACGATCGACGAACTGATCGCGCTTTCCAAAGCAAAGCCCGGCACGTTGAATTATCTGACCGCCTCAGTGCCGCTCGCGCTTTATATGGAGACGCTCAGGACGGAGAAGGGCGCGGACTGGGTGCGTGTGCCGTTCAAGGGCGGCGGCGAGGCGGTCAACGCGGTGCTGAGCGGCTCCACGCCGATCGCGTTGATCGGTGAAGGCAATGTCATCGGGCAGATTCGCGCCGGCACGATGACGCCGCTGGTCATGTTGAACAACATCCGCTCGCCGAATTTCCCGGCGGTGCCGACATTGGTGGAGACCGGCTACACCGGGCCGTCGCGCGGCTGGTACGGGCTGTTCACGCCGGCCGGCGCGCCGAAGCCGATCGTCGACAAACTCGCCAAAGCGGTCGCAGTCATTCTCGAAGATCCCGCGTTCCGCGCGCGCCATCTCACCGCGCGCAGCCTGGTGCCGGCAGCCAACACGCCGGAGCAATTTGCCGCCGAGATCAGGAGCGACCGGGCACTGGCGCAACAGGTGGTGAAGGCGGCCGGTCTCGAGCCGCAGTGACAGTGCGCTGGTAGTCGCCAAATCCGAAACGACGCTGCGTATCGGCACTGAGTCCGGACCCGAACAAGCAGCGCTCACGATCACACGCGTGACTTGAAGGTGCTTTGGCAT
>DASYSQ010000184.1:0-8802 GCA_036003145.1 Pseudolabrys sp. | reverse complement strand
AACTGATTCCGGTCCGTTCATCTTGGTTGCCGATACACCAAGCAATTTGCATCGCATTGAACAATCGCCGGTACGATCTCGAGCTTCGAGATAGCCGCGTAGGTCGCATGTTAATCAGGAAGTTGCTCCAGACCCGCAAGGCGGATGCGGAGCTGCCGAAGGAGATACGCGCTGCGCTGATCGAGTCGCTTTTTGCGCCGATCGCCTCGCTGATCCTTGGCGCCGTCGCCTGCTCCATCGTTGGCGCGGCCGTCGCGCTCCGCGTCGGCGACCAATGGATTATGGCGAATTCGGTGGCGATCCTCGCCGTCGGCATGCTGCGGGTCGCCTCGGCGCTGTTCTACAAGCGATACAAGGAAGCCGACAAACTCGCAGCCACGAGGATCTGGGAACACGTCTATGAATACGGCGCGTGGGGGTTCTCTGCCCTGCTCGGCCTACTGTGCTGGATGGCCATCACGCGCACGGCGGACGCCTCGCTGCAGATGGCTGTCACGACGACGACCGCGGGATATGCGGCAGCGATTTCGGGCCGCAATGCCGGACGGCCTTTCATAGCGGTCGGGCAGCTCACGCTTTGCACGCTCCCGATGGCGGTCGCCCTGCTGTTCTATCCCGACTGGGTGCACATGGCGATGGGCCTGGTGGTGTTGATGTTCGTTTACGGGATGATCGACATCACGATGAGTATCCGCGACATCATCATTCAGGCTCTCACGATGACGCGCAAGGAAGCCGCACTCGCTGCCCGCTTCGAGCAGCAGGCGAACCGATTCGATATCGCGCTCAACAACATGTCGCATGGCCTGTGCATGCTCGACGAGCAAAATCGCCTCCAGGTCTGGAACGACCGATTCCTGGAATTGCTTCACCTCAAGGACATGCCCGTTCGCGTCGGGATGCCGGCCACGTACCTGCTCCGTCACAGCATCCGCGCCGGCAACCACAGGACCAAGAGCATCAAAAAGGTCTTCACCGACCTCGCACAAGGACTGGCGCAGGATCGTTTCGATCAGGTCCAGACCTCGCCAGACGGCGATCGCACCATCGCCGTTTCGCGCCGGATAATGTCGGGCGGCGGCTCGGTCGTCATTCTTGAGGACGTAACCGAAAGCAAGCGTGCGCAGGAGCGTATCACGCATCTTGCCAAATACGACGACCTCACGGGCCTCGCCAACCGGAACCAGTTCCGCGAGCGCATCAACGGCATGCTCGCCGCGATGCATAAGCGCAAGAACCATGTCGCGATCCATCTGATCGATCTCGACCGGTTCAAGACGATCAACGACACGCTTGGCCATCCGATCGGTGACAAGCTGCTCAAGGAAGTTGCCTCGCGGCTCAAGACTGTCATCCGTCCCGGCGACATGATTACGCGGTTCGGCGGTGATGAATTCGTGGTCCTCCAGATCGGGACCGAACGCTATCAGGACGCCAAATGGCTTGCCGAGCGCCTCGCTCGTACGCTCAAGGATCCATTCGACATCGATGGGCACAGGATCGACATCGGTGCTTCGATCGGCATCGCCATGGCGCCGATGGATGGTGTCGACGCCGACCAGCTGTTGAAGAAAGCCGATATGGCATTGTACGCGGCCAAGAATGGCGGCGGCGGCGACCATCGTTTCTTCGCACTGGAAATGGAGGAGGCGGCGCAGGAACGGCGCGCTCTGGAACTGGATTTGCGTGAGGCTCTCACTTCAGAGCAATTTGATCTTTACTTTCAGCCGCTGGTCGACCTGCGTAGCGGCCGCGTGACAACCTGCGAAGCATTGATGCGCTGGCGGCACCCGAGGCGCGGAATGGTGCCGCCGTCGATCTTCATTCCCATCGCCGAAGAGACCGGCCTGATCATCACCCTCGGCGAATGGGCGTTGCAGCGTGCCTGCTACGAAGCGGCGAAGTGGCCGAAAAGCGTCAAGGTCGCCGTCAATCTTTCGCCAGTACAATTCCGCGACCGCGGCCTCGCCTTGCAGGTAGTTTCGGCACTGGCGAAGTCGGGACTTCCCGCGCAACGGCTGGAGTTGGAAGTCACCGAGCGCCTGCTGCTCGAGGACAGCGACGGAACGCTGACCGTCATGGAACAGCTCAAGAATCTCGGTGTCAGCATCTCGCTCGACGACTTCGGTACGGGCTATTCGTCGCTCAACTATCTTCGCAAGTTTCCTTTCCAGAAGATCAAGATCGACCAGTCATTCATTGCCGGCCTTGGCGAGGAACGCGACGCTCAGGCGATCATCGGCGCGGTTGCGGGTCTCGGCGCCAGCCTCGACAAGACTGTGGTCGCAGAAGGCATCGAGACGGAAGAGCAGCTGAAGCAGGTGAAAATGCACGGCTGCCACGAAGGGCAGGGTCATTTCTTTGGTGAGCCGATGCCTGCGGATATCATTCAGGCGCGCCTGGAGGCCTCAACAAGCGTTGCACAGCTGGTCGCCTAGCGCGTCCGGCCTCAGGCACCGCTCTTGAACTCAAGCCTGTGAAATGACAGCGGCGGCGATCACCCTCGCGCCATAAACGACGTTGCCTGCGCCTCCAACTGCCATTATCCCTGCTGGCCATGACCAACCTCGACGCAGGCGGGATCGCGACGAGCGGCGGCGCGCGATTCCTCGGGCAACGCCGTTTCTATTGGCGCCTGCTCATTCGAGGCGCCGCACTGCTGATGATCACACTCGGCATTTACCGATTTTGGCTGGTCACCGATGTGCGCCGCTTCCTCTGGTCGAACACGGAAATTGCGGGTGAGGCACTTGAATACACCGGCACCGCGCTGGAGCTCGTGCTCGGATTCCTGGTGGCAATTGCCCTTCTCATTCCCATCTATGCCGGATTTTTTCTGGCGGCACTCGATATGGGCCTGTTCGGGAAGTTGTCCGGCATCATCGCCTTTGCCGCTCTCGGTGTACTGGGCCAGTATGCGATCTATCGCGCGCGCCGTTATCGGCTCACCCGCACAGTCTATCGTGGCCTGCGCTTCCATCAGGAAGGCTCGGCTTGGGCCTTCGCTTTCCGTGCAATGCTATGGTGGATCATAACCGTCCTCAGTTTCGGCCTTGCCTATCCGTTCCAGCTCGCCAGTCTCGAACGCTACAAGATGCGGAACACGTTCTACGGCGACCTTGGTGGCCGCTTCGAGGGATCCGCAATCATGCTGCTCCTCCGCGGTTTTCCAATGTGGGTGCTGTTGCTCGCACCACTCGTCCTTGCCGTTCGTGGCTTCTTCGGGGTGGACTGGACGGCTCTTGCCGATGCGGTTGCGCAAGGCGGCGATGACGTCATGAGCAAGATTGAAGGCGGCAATCCGGGGCTTGGCCCCGCTATCGTCTTTGCGATGCTCATGGCCGCGGTGACTATTGCCCTGGCCGCCCTGCTCTACCCTGCATTCCAGGCAATGATATTGCGCTGGTGGACCTCCGGCTTGCGCTTTGGTGGCATTGAAGTGCGCTCAGTGTTGCGTACACGACATGTGTATGGCGCCTATGCCCGATTCGTCGGCTATGCGATGCTGTTCAGCATTGCAATGGGGGCTATCGGTGCGTTCGTGCTGGGAGTGATGGGCACCGCCGTCAGCATCGGAAGAGTGGACACCGCCGATCAGATCGCAACAATCCTCGCTCTGCTGACTGGCTACGTTGTGACTGCCCTCGGTTTCTCGACCATTTACCGCGCTACAGTCCTGCTATCCCTCTGGCAGTTGGGCATGGAATCCTTGCAATTGTCCGGTCTCTCTGTCCTCGAGACGGTCAAAGCCAGGGGCCGGCCAAGTTCAGCGCTCGGTGAGGGCCTTGCCGACGCGCTGAACGTGGGCGGCTATTGATGCTGCGTGCAAACGAAGGATCGTACCGATGAATTCCGGCGCCGGGATCTATTTCGATGGCGTCACGAGCACTCGCCGCGACGTCGTCGTGGAGCTCGCGCCGGACGGCCTGCAAATTTCCGGCCGCGACGGCCATTCCTGGGGCCAATGGCCCTACGATGAAATTGAAGAGCTCGCTGCCCCCGACAGCATTCTTCGCCTCGGCCGCCGCGGCAACGCCACACTTGAGCGTCTGGAAATCCGGGATCCCGCCTTTGCAGCCGCAATCGATACTCGCGCTGCCTATGTCGATCGCACCGGCGGGACACGGCGCCGCGAACGCATGCGCGTCATCGCCTGGAGCGTGGGCGCCACTGCATCGCTCTTGCTGGTCGCCTGGTTTGGCGTGCCGGCAATCGCGGCACGCGTGACGCCGCTGCTGCCGGTGGCCCTCGAACTCAAGCTGGGCGATGCCGTCAATATTCAGGTGCGCGGCATGCTCGATACCCGGAATGCGGGCGCGGCGTTCGAGTGTGGCCTTGCTGCCATGGAAATTCCCGGCCGTGCAGCCCTCGACAAACTGGTGCGGCGCCTAGAAGCTGCCGCTGCGCTATCGCTGCCGTTGCGCACCAATGTCGTCCGGCGGGACGAAGCCAATGCCTTGGCTCTGCCGGGCGGACAGGTTTATGTATTCCGGGGCTTGATCGCCAAAGCTGACAACGCCGACGAGGTTGCGGGTGTGATCGCGCATGAAATCGGCCACGTCGCCCATCGCGATGGCACCAAGGCGGTGCTGGAAGGCGGCGGACTGTCATTCCTGTTCGGCATGTTGCTCGGCGATTTCGTCGGTGGCGGCGCGGTCGTGTTCGCCGCCAGGACTGTTCTGCAATCATCCTATACGCGCGAGGCGGAAACGGCGGCCGACGCCTATGGCACCGATCTGATCAACAAGGCCGGCGGTGACGCCCGCGGACTAGCCAGCATGCTCGACAAGATCGGCGGGGCTACCGAGCCCGGCACGAAAATTCTTCTGGACCATCCTGAAACAAAGGCGCGCGTCGCCGCAATCAATAAGGCCGCAACGGTGGTATCTCCCTTGCCCTTTCTCAATGCGAGCGAATGGGCGGCGCTCAAGAACATCTGTGCAGGATCTTAGGCATGGCGCGGCGTCCCCTCCATGATGAGCCGATGTCGAAGGTCGCAACCTGGTCGTCCCGCCTGGGGCTGTTCGCTTTTGCCGTCGCGGCGCTTTCGATCATCATTGTGCGATCCGGCCTGCTTGAGATCGTACCGGCCCTCGCCACTTTCGGCGCGGCCCTGGTGTTTGCCGGCCTTGCGATCTTGTTCGCGTTCGCGGCTTTCATTGTGATCTGGCGGCAGGGGCTCTCCGGCCTCGGACACGCGCTCCTCGGGCTATTTCTGGGCCTGGCACTGCTCGCCTACCCGGCCTATCTCGGCACGCGTGCTTTGAGGCTGCCGCCAATTTCCGACATTACCACCGATACGGCCAATCCTCCGCGCTTTGATGTCTTGGCACGCTTGCGGCCACGCGGACGCACCGATTATCCCGGCCCGGCGGTGGCGGCGCTTCAGCGCACAGCCTACCCGGATATTGTACCCCTTGAGCTCGACGTGCCGACCAAGACCGCCTATGACGCCGCGCTTGCGCTTGTGACCAAACGCAAATGGTACATCGGCGACGCGCGCTCCCCGACGCTGGCGCGCCGCGATGGCGTAATCGAGGCTGTCGCACGCACACCCATTATGGGTTTCCGTGACGACGTCGTCATCCGCGTGACCCCGGTTGGCCAAGGCACCCGCGTTGATATGCGCTCCGCTTCGCGTTTCGGCAATCATGACCTCGGAGCCAATGCTTCGCGCATCCGTAGTCTGCTCGAAGACATCGATGACACGGCGAGTTCAGTCCCCGAGCCGCGATCTTTGCCGGAGAAGAAGGCTTTGCCCGGGAAAAAAGGACAGCCGGAGAAAAAGGGTCAGCCGGCCAAGCGATAAAGGCCGTCGACCGACGGCTGGCCGTCGGTCTCGACCAAACCGCGAGCAACCAGATCCTCCAGATGAGCGAGCACCGATAGGCCGGCAGCGCCGGTCAGGCGGGGATCGATGCCGATATAGATCGCGCGCACGATCGTCGGAATGTCGGTCGCCCCCTTCGAGAGGCGATGCAGAATCGAGGCCTCGCGCGCCTTGCGATGTAAAATGTAGTAGTTGACGAAGCGCGGCGCGTCACCGATGGCGGGCCCGTGGCCCGGGAAATAGGTGGTTTCCTTGCGCCGCGCGAGCTTCGCCAATGACTCCATGTAGTCGCTCATGGCGCCATCCGGCGGAGCGACAATCGACGTCGCCCAGGCCATGACGTGATCGCCTGCGAACAGCGTATTTTTCTCCTTGAGCGCATAGGCCATATGATTGGCCGTATGGCCCGGCGTCGTGACTGCTTCGATCGACCAGCCGTCGCCGGCTATCATCTCGCCATCCTTCAACGCCACGTCCGGCCGAAAGTCCCGATCGGCGCTGGCATCGAGTGGATTGTGCTCGCCGATATGCAAGGGTCGCGCGGCACGGTGCGGACCTTCAGCATAGACTGTAGCGCCGGTCGCCGCCCTGATGGCCGGCACTGCCGGCGAATGATCGCGGTGGGTGTGGGTGACGAAAATGTGCGTCACCGTCTCGTTTCTCACGGCATCGAGTAACGCGCCGATATGGGCGGGATCGTCCGGACCCGGATCAAGGATCGCAACCTTGCCGCGGCCAATGATGTAACTGACGGTGCCCTTGAATGTGAACGGACCCGGATTATTGGCCATGATCCGACGCACGCCAGGCATCGGCTCGTCCACGACATCGGGCGCGAGTTCGAGGTTCTTGTCGAAAGGAATATCGTCGTTCATGCCGTGGCGTCCAGTTGGCGAAACCGGCCTACCACTATTTCGGCCACGCTTGCACCCAGGTATTTGAAGATGGCGCATGCTCTGCGCGCACGGAATGGCGCTCATGGGAGAACTTCGGCGAACGCCCATGCACGCTATCGCGCCGAAGTGCGGGCGCCGGTTCCCCAACCGGGGTATGACGTCCTAGCGCACCACGAGGACGCCGGTGGTTTCCTGATGGAAATCGTCGAAAAAATTATAGCGCCCTGGCTCCAATGGCCGCAGCCGGATAATTCCTTGGCCGTTTCCGGTCACGACCTTCTCCACACGCAAGCTCACGCTCTCGAACTCCATCGGCGTCGGATCGAGATTTTTTACGCGCAGCTCGATCGGCACCTTGGCCGGAGCGTGGATTTCGGCCGGCTGAAAGCGGTGATTCTTCACACTAATGCTGACACTCGCCGCTTGCTGCGCACCTGCGGGAAAGCAGGCTGCGGCGAGGACGAGAGCAGCGGCAACGTTTTTTACAATGTTTCCGGTCACAGGCATTCCTTCAGCTAGAACTCGACGGCCAGTTTTAATTTGCCGCGCTGGCGCGAAAATTCGGCAAGATTGAGAGTGGAACCCGGAATGTCGACATCGTGGCCACTGATCTGGGTATTCCAGGCTGCGGTGATGAAGGCCTTGGGATTGAGTTGAACATAAAGCGTGGGCCCAACAAACACGGCGTCTCCGGTGAAGTTATTGAACCAGATCCCGTCGTAGTGGCGCAGGTACCAGACCTCGGCACCCACAAACACCGCAGGGATTATTCGATAAGACAAGGCGCCGGACACGCCGCCGGTCGATTCCTTTTCCCAGCCCGCACCGACATGATCCGGATCGTGCGTGGCCTCCGGTTCGTAGAGCAGATTGGAACCGAGATAGAGACGGTTCTGAATCAACTCGAGATCCGCGTTGACCTTAAATTCTAGCTCGAAATTTGTGACATGCTGGCCGGTGGTTTCGTCCGCTCGCCGCCATTCCGGCTCTGCCGACAGAGTGATTGCGAGTGGCGATGAGGGACCCCGGTCAAGCAAAAGATAGCGGATCTCACCGAAGAAGCCGCCGAAGGCGACCTGACTGCGATTTTCAAAATCGGTCACGTTCTTGATGTTGTGCGTTGAAACCAACGGGCCAAGTTCGAACTGCACGTATTGGTTGGGCGTGAATTCATATTCGAGCTTGGTTTCGCTCGCCCAGTAGCGTCCGTCGGCCTTTCCAAACCGAGCGACGCTCTCCCACGAAAATTCCTTTTCACCTTCGAGGCCGATGCCCGATCCTTCCGTAAAACCGAAAATGTATTTGGTCTCGACGTCACGATAGACAGTCGGGGTGTTGTTCTTGCTGTCCTGGGCACAAGCTACAAAGGTGCTAGTGACGAAAAAAGGCGCCGCAAGAATCATCGCGCCGGCATTGCTGAGACTATGCACTGCACTTTCTCTTATACGCCGGTTCACAGACCGACATCGGGGCCACGTCATCTCCTGTACGAACCAAAAGTAATCCAAAAAATTCCCGCGTAAACATCAATCAACACGACATTAGAACGCCTCCAGTTCGGAGACGTTCTAAATTGAATATGCGCGGTTTTGCTTCTAGTGAATTTCCGGCTCGGGAATCGCACCAAGCGGTGCGAGAAAATCGAAATCACAGCCCTCGTCGGCCTGACCGATGTGCTGCGAGTAAAGCGCTCCATAGCCGCGCGGGTAACGTGGTGCGGGCTGTTTCCACGCGGCGCGGCGGCGGACGATTTCCTCATCCGTAACGTGCAGATGAATTCGGCGCCCCGGCACGTCCACCTCAATCTCATCGCCGGTCTGCACGAAAGCGAGCGGGCCGCCGACAAAGCTCTCCGGCGCGACATGCAGGATACAGGCGCCATAACTCGTTCCGCTCATGCGCGCATCGGAAATCCGAAGCATGTCACGTACGCCTTGTTTCACCAGCTTTTTGGGGATCGGCAGCATGCCCCATTCGGGCATGCCAGGCCCGCCTTTTGGGCCGCCATTCTTGAGCACAAGAATATGGTCTGGCGTGACGTCGAGATCGTCGCGTTCGATCTCACGAGCCATATGG
>DASYSQ010000183.1:0-6036 GCA_036003145.1 Pseudolabrys sp. | reverse complement strand
CGGCGATGGCCGGCTCATATCAATGGTGCTCGGCCCTGAGGCTTTTGCCGAGGACTGTGCGCGTGCCGCGGTGGTCGTCAGCTTGCGGGAGGCAGCATCGCCGAACTGTGCGGCCACCTTGGTCGACCGGAATGTTTGGCGTGCCGGCGGCGCGGTGACGCTACGCTGGAAAGCCGATCAATTTGAGGAAACCGTCACGCTGCCGCCGCGATACGACCGGCCATGGGGGCATGGCGCCGGCAGTGCAGCGGGGCGCACACAGCCGCCAATGCCGCTATCAGGCGACACCACACCGCGCCCGCAAGACCTGGAAGCGGAAGACTAATATCGCCGAAAGAGGCCCACCAGCTTGCCCTGAATCCGCACGCGGTTGGGGGGCAGGATGCGGACTTCGTAGGCTGTGTTGGCCGGTTCAAGCGCGATCGAGGCACCACGGCGACGGAAGCGCTTAAGGGTCGCCTCCTCGTCGTCAATCAGCGCGACCACGATGTCGCCGGTGTCTGCCGCTTCCGATTTACGGATCAGCGCAATATCGCCATCGAGAATACCGGCCTCGATCATGCTGTCGCCACGTACTTCCAGCGCAAAATGCTCTCCGGCGGACAGCAGGTCAGGCGGCATGTTGATGACATGGCTGCGGGTCTGGATCGCCTCGATCGGCGTACCGGCGGCAATGCGGCCCATAACGGGAACGGAAACTGGCCGACCGCTGTCCTCCTCGGACGTGGTCCGGACGCGGCCGAGATCGCCTTCAATCACGCTTGGGGTGAACCCGCGCGACCGGGCGGAGCCAAGGCCATGACCGACCGAATCGGGCAGTTTGATCACCTCGATCGCCCGCGCCCGGTTGGGCAGGCGGCGGATGAAGCCGCGCTCTTCGAGGGCCGTGATAAGCCGGTGAATGCCTGACTTTGAGCGCAGGTCCAGGGCATCCTTCATTTCGTCAAAGGAAGGCGGGACCCCGGCCTCGGTCAGCCGCTCGTGGATGAACCGTAAAAGCTCGAATTGCTTGCGGGTCAGCATCTATTTCTCCCCGTCGGCCGGTCCTGGGTAGGGATCAGGCCAGAAACAAATCATGAACGGACACTATCTGTTCGATATGTGTTCCGCAACCACTTAATTTGGGGTGAAAAAGTCGAAAGGCGCCTAAAGGCCGAGCTTAAGGATGACGCAGTCTGAACCGGCTGGTGCGGGCGGAGCGTATGGCGGCCGAATCAGCAGGCAGTCTGCTTTGGCCAAAGCAGCCATCAGAGAGCTGTCCTGGTCGGGCAAAGGGGTGGCGATCACCCCTTCTGCGCCGGGTGTCAGGGTCGCCCGCAGATAGTCGGCACGCTCGTCATTGGCCGGCAGGTCGGCGCCCAAACGCGCGGGCTCGGGCATTTGCTCCACGTCCTGTCGGCCCGCCAGGCATCTGATCAGCGGAACGAGAAACAGGAAGGCGCAGACAAAGGACGATACCGGATTGCCGGGCAGGCCGAGGACCTGCATGTCGCCGAGGCGACCATGCATCATCGGGCGTCCGGGGCGCAGCGCCACTCGCCAAAACGAAAGGTTGAGACCCTCAGCGGCGAGCGCCTGCTGCACAAGGTCGTGCTCCCCCACAGAGGCGCCTCCGGTAGTGACCAGGATATCGGCGCTCGATTCACGTGCACGGCGCACGGCAGCCACGATGTCCGCGACGCGGTCGCGGGCAATGCCAAGGTCATGGACCTCAGCGCCCTCACCGTGTGCCAAGGCGCTGAGCGCAAAGCCGTTGGAATAAACAATCTCGCCCGGTCCAGGCGTGCTGCCGGGCGGGACAAGTTCGTCGCCGGTGCCAAGGATGGCGGCCTTGGGCCGCCTGTGCACGCGAAGACCTGAATGATTCATAGCGGCGGCAAGCATCAAATCGCGATCTGTAAGTCGACGCCCTTTGCGCAACAGCACCTGATCGCGTGCAAAGTCGATGCCCTGCGCCCGGACATTGCGGTTTTTGGCCGTGGGCTTTTGAATCGTAACGGAATCGCCAGTCCGTGTTGTGAGTTCCTGAATAACCACCGTGTCGCTGCCTGTCGGCATGACGCCGCCAGTGAAAATGCGCGCCGCCTGGCCTGGCCCGATCTGTCCGGCAAAGGGACGCCCCGCTGCAACTTCACCTGTAACTTTAAGAGTGACGGGCGTCGTTGCCACGTCAGCCGCCCGCACGGCGTAGCCGTCCATGGCCGAGACTGCGGCCGGCGGCTGGGTGCGCAGAGCGATAACATTTTCGGTGAGGACGCGGCCAAGCGCATCGTTAAGTTTGACTGTCTCGGCCGGAAGTGCTCTCGCGTCGGCCAGCACCCGTTGCAGTGCTTCGGCAACCGGCATTAAGGCCATTGACTACTCCGCGTGCCACTCACCCGACTTGCCACCGCTTTTATGCAGCAGACGAATGCCTTCAATGTGCACGCCGCGCTCGACCGCCTTGACCATGTCGTAGATCGTCAGGCAGCCGATCGAGACCGCTGTCAAAGCTTCCATCTCGACCCCGGTTCTGGCGGTCACCTTCACGGTCGCCTGAACCAAAAAGCCGGGCAATGCATGCTCCGGATTGATTTCAATTTCGATTTTGGAGAGCGGGAGCGGATGACAGAGCGGAATGAGTCCGTGCGTGCGTTTGGCCGCCATGATGCCGGCAAGCCGGGCGGCACCCAGGACATCGCCCTTCAACGCATTGCCCTGGAGCACCATGTCGAGCGTTTCCTTGCGCATGATCACTCGGCCTTCCGCGACGGCGATCCTTTCGGTGGCGCCTTTGTCGGTGACGTCAACCATGCGAGCTTCGCCGCGCTGATCGATGTGGGTGAGGGCTGGTGGTGCCGCAGCCGGCGTCGGCTCGGATCTCCGCGGTGCAGACGTCGTCCTCGCTTTCGTGCGTTGTTTCGTCAGCGCCGGGCGCCCGGTGCTTGTTTTGGCGCGCCGCGAAACTGGTTTCTTTCGCAGTGCCATTGACATCACTCCGCGGCGGCGCGACGCGGTTGACGCGCGAGCAGGGCGCGGGTCGCGGCGGCGACGTCGGATTGCCGCATTAGGCTTTCGCCTATCAGGAAAGCTGAAATACCTATCTGCTTGAGGCGCGCGAGGTCGGGCGGCGCGTTGAGCCCGCTCTCGGCCACGACGACCCATTCGCGCGGAATTTTCGGTGCCAGCTGCTCGCTCACGGCCAGCGAGGTCTTGAATGTCCGCAGGTCGCGGTTGTTGATGCCGATCAGACGCGATTTCAGCCTCAGGGCGCGGGAAAGTTCAACCTCATCATGAACTTCAACCAGGACGTCCATTCCATAGGCGAAAGCCGTATCTTCGATCTCGCTGGCCGTCCTGTCATCGACAGCGGCCATGATGATCAGGATGCAGTCGGCGCCAAGCGCCCGCGATTCAATGACTTGATAGGGTTCGTAGATAAAATCCTTTCGCAAGGCCGGGAGCATCGTGGCATTCCGGGCCATGCCCAGGAATTCGGGCCTGCCCTGGAACGAAGGGGCGTCGGTAAGGACCGAAATGCAGGCCGCGCCACCGGCTTCATACGCTCTGGCGAGTGTCGTTGGGTCGAAATCGGCGCGGATCAGTCCCTTTGACGGGCTCGCCTTCTTGATCTCGGCAATCAGTGCGTAGTCGCCACCGGCAATCCGGCGTTCGATTTCACGCACAAAGCCTCGCGGCGGGGAGGCTGCCTTCGCATCCTTCTCCAGTGCTGCAAGCGGACGCGCGCGCTTTGCAGCGGCGATCTCTTCACGCTTGTAGGCTTCGATTTTGGCGAGGATGTCAGACATTCAGTCTTTCCTGCGCATGATCTTAGCCAAAAACCGGTTCCCGTCCCCGAGCGAAGGCCAGGACATGTTTTTCGAGATCATGCGCTACGCCTCCACGGCGTTTGAAACTGCGATCAAGCGGTCGAGCCGGCCTTCTGCTTCGCCGGTTTCGATCGATTTGGCTGCAAGTGTTGCGCCTTGTTTGAGGTCCTTTGCCTTGCCCGCCACGATGAGCGCGGCCGCAGCATTCAGAATTGACACATCGCGGAAAGCGCTTGGCTTGCCCTTGAGGACTTCGAGGAGTGCCCTGGCGTTGTACTCTGCATCGCCGCCACGCAATACCTCCGGTTTGGCACGTGACAAACCGGCATCCTCGGGCATCACCTCGAAAGTGCGTATCTTGCCGTTTTCGAGTGCCGCTACGCTTGTTGGGCCGGAGGTCGTGATCTCATCAAGCCCGTCGGAGCCGTGCACAACCCAAATGCTTTCAGCGCCCAGATTTTTCAGCACCTGAGCCATTGGTTCGACCCAGTGCCTTGAGAACGTGCCTATCATCTGGCGCTTGACGCCTGCCGGATTGGAGAGCGGTCCAAGCAGATTGAAGATGGTACGGGTGCCGAGTTCTACACGGGTAGGGCCGACATTTTTCATCGCAGGATGGTGCGCCGGTGCGAACATGAAGCCGATACCGGCGTCGCGGATGCACATGCCGACCCGATTTGCGTCGAGCTCGATCCTGACGCCAAGCGCCTGGAGCACGTCGGCCGCTCCTGATTTGGATGACAGCGCGCGGTTTCCGTGTTTGGCGACCGGTACACCGGCCCCCGCCACAATGAAAGCTGCGCACGTTGAAATATTGAAAGAGCCGGACGCATCGCCGCCTGTGCCGACGACGTCCACGGCGCCGGGCGGCGCCTTCACGCCCAGCATTTTGGCGCGCATGGTGGTGACAGCGCCGGTAATTTCCTCAACGGTTTCCCCGCGCACCCGCATTGCCATCAACAGCCCGCCCATCTGCGACGGTGTGGCTTCACCCGACATCATGCGGTCGAATGCGCCGGCAGCTTCCTCGCGGCTAAGACTCGCGCCGGTCGCAACCTTGGCGATGAGCGCTTTTAAATCGTCGGCCATCGCGGGTCTCAGGTTGCCGCGCGCAGCACGGCTGCCTTGCGCGCAGACACGACACGCCGTTCCCGTTTTTCATTCCAGGTGGCGCTGATATCGAGAAAATTTTTCAGCATTAAATGACCATGCTCCGAGGCGATGCTCTCCGGATGGAATTGCACACCATGCACCGGCAGACTCGCATGGATCAGCCCCATCACCAGGCCGTCGCGGGTCTCCGCGTTGACAGAAAGCTCGCGCGGTATGCTTGCGCGCTCAACGACGAGCGAATGATAGCGCGTCGCCTTCAGCGGTCCGTTAATGCCGCGAAACACCCCGGTGCCCTTGTGTTTGATCTCGGATACCTTGCCGTGCAGCGGGGTTGCGCGCGCCACCTTGCCGCCAAAAGCCTGGCCGATGGCCTGGTGGCCAAGGCACACACCCAGGATTGGAATCGTCGCCGAAGCTTTCGCGATGAGATCGAGGCAGATGCCAGCTTCGTTCGGCGTGCAAGGGCCGGGTGAGAGCACGATCGCATCAGGCTCCGTCGCCATCACGTCAGCAACCGAGATTTTGTCATTGCGATGCACGACAACATCGGCCCCGAGCCCTCCCAGATAGTGGAAGAGGTTGAAGGTGAAGCTGTCGTAGTTGTCGATCAGGACGATCATGTTCCACCGCTTTGCCAAGGGTTTACGGTGCCCCCTGAGGGGGGTCAAGCAGCCCGCTGCGACGGTGGTTACTGACCGCGTTTGGCCGCGCTGGCGAAGCGGCGCGCTTCTTCAGCGGCGCGAAACAGGGCCTTCGCCTTGTTGATACATTCCTGCTGCTCGAAGTCGGGGTCGCTGTCTGCAACAATGCCTGCGCCGGCCTGGACGTACATTGTGCCGTCCTTGATCAGCGCAGTGCGCAGGACAATACAGGTGTCCATTTCGCCCGCGGCGGAGAAATAACCGACGCAGCCGGCGTAGAGCCCGCGTTTTTCCTTCTCCAGTTCATCGATGATTTGCATCGCGCGCACTTTCGGCGCACCCGAGACCGTTCCGGCAGGAAAGCCGGCCACCAGCGCATCGAGCGCATCGCGGTTTTCTGCGAGCTTGCCTTCGACGTTGGATACGATGTGCATCACATGGCTGTATCGCTCGATGAAAAATTGGTCCGTGAC
>DASYSQ010000182.1:0-3474 GCA_036003145.1 Pseudolabrys sp. | reverse complement strand
GCACTTGCGAAGGACTATCAGGCTTCGGTGCTGAGCGCTGGGTTCATCGGCATATCGCTTGGCTCAACGCCGACGGCCATCGCAGCCATGACGGCGGTTACCAAACATTACGGACCGTCGCCCGATGCTTTCGTTATTCTGCCGCTGGCATCAGCTTTGTTTATCAGTCTCGTCAATGTCGCCGCGATTACGTTGTTTTTATCTCTATAGTGGGACGTAATGGACATGTGGGAGGAGCAGCTTAAAATTGCCGGATCCAGCCGCCGCTTCGATCCGTGCGCAGTTTCCCGGTTGCAATCCTCAGTCGGCTAGCCCGACGCTGCTCGCCCGCGCCGACGAGGTGATCCATTTTGTTGCGGTGCATGCGTCCGCTGTTGGCGCAAAACGGACATGCGGGAACCACCGCTAAATGTCCGCTGGCGGGGTAAAACGGACATTGGGGGCCGGGGGGCATGATTGCAAACAGTCCTTAATGGGCGACGGCAACGCGGGCTTATCAAAACTTTCAAAAAGCCCGCCAAATAAGGACTTCTGAGCGTACAAAATGCAGCGTGGAAAAAAGACAGCAGCGGCGATAGCGGCTGCGATGGCAGCGCCGACAGTTATCGATGGCGGATTTTCTCAGAAGCCTGAGCCACTAGAAGGATTGACTGAGGCGCAGGCAGTGATCTGGCGTAAAATCGTGGCAGGCGAGCCTGCTGACTTCTTCAGCACAGAAACGACGCGGGAAATGCTGGCTGATCTGTGCCGCCACAGGCAGGAGGTGAACGAGTTTCAGGCATTGCTCGATGCCTTCCCACCAGAAGCATTGAGCGAAGCAAAGGGCATGCATCGCTATGAGTGGCTGGTGAAGATGCGCGACAAGGCATCGAAGGCTGCGGTGACGATGGCAACCAAGCTGCGCTTGACCAACCAGTCCCGCTGGCGACCGCATGTAGCGAATACAATGGTGGATGATCACGGCGGCGATAACGAACCTTGGATGGTGGCGGGCAAGCGTAGCGCCTGAAGCTGTTAGACTCTCCCCGGCGCGGCCTGTTAGACTCCATGCATGAAAGCCCTAGAGCGATGCCCGAAGTGCAATGCGATGATCGCGCTGGTCGGGCGGGTGCATAATTGCAGAAATCCAGTTCTGGCTGAGTTGGCTGCGCCTCCGGTTAAAAAGCCGGTCGTCAAGGATGCAGGCAAGGCGGGCCGCACCAATGATCGCTCGACGGCGGGAGGTGCGGCCCCCAAGTTTGATCGCGTTGCCTACCAACGCGAGTACATGAGGGGGCGGCGAGCCAAGGAGAAAATGGCGAAGGCAAAATGAACAGCCTCAAGATTTCGACATCCAACTGCATGCCGGACGACAGGTGGATACTGATGTTCAAAGGGAAGATCGTTGCTGTTGTTTTCAGCGGTGCCCCCATCGAGGATGCGATCTGCGATGAGATCATCGTGCCGCATGCCGACTACGAAAAGATTGCAGACAGTATTGCCCGTCTTGGCCGCAAGCGGTTTGTGAGATGACATTTTTTGAAATGATCGAATTGAAAGGTAGAAGTGGCGGGTGTGATAGCTGGCGGTTCAAACTCGGCATATGGCTTGCGCGCTACGTTCTTACTGCACTGGCCAATGATCCGAAACTTAGGAAAGAACTGATTACGATAGTCCGGGTCACCATCACCTACGAAGGACGGAGCGAAGATCATGCCCCGTAAGAAAAAGAAACAAGAGGAAGAGGAAGAACTGTCGCGCGCAGAAGCCAACATCCAGTGGTGCGAGGATTGGCTGTACATTCCGGAAGGCAAGAACGTGGGCCACAGGCTGGAGATGGCCCAGTTCATGAAAGACGATTTCATCGCCATCTACGACAACGAGGCGATAACGCGCCGTGCGATCCTGTCGAGAAGCCGCAAGAACGCGAAAACTTTTGAAGCCGCCTGCATCCTTCTTTTGCACCTGTGTGGCATCGAGGCGGCAAACCGGCCCAACAGTCAGATTTTCTCCACGGCTTTGTCGCGAGATCAGGCGGCGCTGGTGTTTAACCTTGCCGTCAAGATGGTGCGGATGAACCCACGACTGAGCCGGGTCATCATGGTGCGCGAGACTGCCAAGATGCTGGTCTGTCCCAAGCTGGGCACCACATACCGGGCACTGTCGGCTGATGCTGGCACCAACTTCGGCCTGTCGCCTGCGGTCGTGATCCACGACGAACTGGGTCAGGTCAGGGGTCCACGTTCGGCGTTGTATGAGGCGCTGGAGACGGCCACGGCGGCGCAGGCTGAAGGTCTGTGTCGGTTGGTGAGGGTTGAGCGAGGCATACTTCGCCCCTCGCGGGGGCAAAGCTGCTTTGGCGTGTCGGTCGGAGCCGGGCATCGCTTTGGCATATCGGATCGACGAGTTGCCCTATGTCGGGGCTGCATCCGGGTCAGCCGGTGGATGCCCTCGCACTTCGTGATATCTGACGGCGGGGCAATGCTGCCAATCCGATAGCTTGCATTGCCCGTTCTGCTCTCCGTGAGGCAGGGTCCTTTCATTTCCGAAGATTTCTTTCGGGCGAGAAGCTTCTTCTCCGCTTGCCATCTGCGCGGGCGTCTTATTGGAGTGCGCCTCGTTCCTGAGTGGGGCTAGAGTCACCGTAATTGACCGGGTTCTCGACTGCCGGCGCCACCCGGCGTTTTGCTACGGTATCCCGCATCAGGTCTGGCTAACCTCGCGGACCGGCTCCCGACAAACGGCTTGGCATGGCTCGACATCTCGGTCGCGCCGCGCCAGTTTCGGTCTTCATGGGACCACTTCGTGTTGCTGGCACGGGGCGTTATTTGCGGCTCGGGTGTGAACCCGAGACGCAGTTGCATCAGGGGGGCGGCCTCCTCTCGCGATGGGGGAAACTACTACCCGGCCTAGGACGTAGGTTTCCGGAAAGCGGCGTCGGCGTTGCCAACGCGCGGTTGGACAAGTCGGGAAATTGTCTTTTGCGCTCGTATTGTGCGTTTAGGCCGGTTGGACAAATCAAGTCATTGGAATTGCAAAGTGTGGGCACGCCTCCCGGGCCCACCACCCAGTTTCCCGAATCACTGATCGCAAAGACTTTGCGAGAACGGGCCGCGCTAGCGCCACCTATTCGACAGAGGATTTTCGATATTTAGTCTCTGGCATGTGAGACCGGCCGAATTTTGGCTTTGTCTCCGGCCGGAAAAATTCTGGTCCCGGCGCGAGATGCGGCACGCAATGTCCGCTTTGGCACAAAGCAGACATTGAAAACCCACCGGCGAATGTCTGCTTTCCGGGGCAAAGCAGACATCGCACGAACTGGTTGCGATGTCCGCTTATGACCCAAAGCGGACATCGGCCCGACTGAGGCATATACGAGCACTAGTTCATCTCGGCCGATGATAGAACCCGATCTCGCTCCTGAGCCGCCGCAAGGTCGGCGGGATCTACATTGACCATTTCGATCGACGAAGAGCCGTGGGGCGGAAGAAATAT
>DASYSQ010000181.1:0-4407 GCA_036003145.1 Pseudolabrys sp. | reverse complement strand
ACCGCTATGCATTGCCTATCTACGTGCTCGAAAATGGCATGGGCGGCTACGACAAGCCGAATGAGGACGGCTCAGTGATCGATAATGACCGCATTGCCTATCTTCGCGCCTATATCGGTGCGGTGAACGCCGCAGCATTGGCCGGAGCTGATGTTCGCGGCTATTTCATCTGGTCGTTGCTCGACAATTTCGAATGGGACTCGGGTTATGATGTGCGCTTCGGGTTGACGTACATCGACTACCCGACCCAGCGGCGCATTCGGAAATCGTCATTTGAGTGGTACCGCGATCTGATCAAGACAGCGCGGAACAGATGACATGGCATATCGGAGGGAGGGGTCGTCGTCGGTCCCAATCTGCGGCCGCCGATGGCGCCAACCGTGCCGATGCATTCCGCCTGGCGGTCGCTACCCGCGCGGCAGCGCTGATGAACGACGGCACCCGAGCTTTGCCGGCCGCCGACGTTGCAGGCTCAGCCCCCAGGCGAAGATCGAGTCCGTTGAGACTATTTGTGTTGAGATGACAGGCGGTCCGAGCGCTCCTTCGCCTCGAGTTCGTCGAGCGCAAGCAGCAAAGTCCCGACGCGGTATGCCGATGATCGCCAGTCGGCCAAACGCTGGTAATTGTCGACCAGCCAATTGAACGCGCCCTGCACGACAACGAATGCGGCTGCGGATTGCGTCAACTCTCCCAGCGACATTGCGCCACTGAGATATTTTGGCACGCAAAGGAACCAGGCGACCACCGGGGCGAAGAGAAAATTCCCGTGTGAGACAAGAGTTGTGCGGACGAGCTGCCAACAGAATTCGCGCCACCACAGCAGCACCGCTTGCAGCTCGAGCTGCAATGTTTGTCGCTTATCGATATCGCTTGGCCTGCCTTCCAGGGGCTTGCTCTCTTCGCGAAAGGCGTCGACAGCGGCGCGGAATTCCGCCTCGGTCTGGTTCGTGCGCTCGACGACGCCAGTGAGGTGGTGGCCAAAAATAGCCATGAGAGCTGACACCGCACCTGAGTAAATGATGACGCCGAACACCAGATAACCAGGGATCGTAATCGTCAAGCCGAACACGGCGATATCGATGCTGCCACCAATAGTCCATAGCACGCTGAAGAATGCTATCGCGGTCAACACCGATGAAAAAAAAGCGAGCGCCAAGTCTATGGGGGCGTCAGTCGCTATGCGGACATCGACTGCAATGCGGTACTCCGGGTTCTCCGAGCCTTTAATCAAGTGATTGAGATGGCGAAACCGATCCTTGTCGAGCCATGTCTTGACGACGTGCCGCGTTAATGCCTCCCGCCAGCTGCGCTGCGCCGTCATGCGGCCCCACACCGATGTGGCCGCGAGCAAAATGCTCGCGGCGGCAAGCGGGAGGAACAATTGCGCTTGAATCCAAAGGGCGTGGCCATCCTTGCGCTCGAGCGCATCGAAAAAGTTACGGTTCCACAGATTGAGCAAAACTTGCAGAAGCAATTGTAGAAGCACCACCGCAATAAGGAACAGGGCGAGCCCCGCAGCCCAAGCACTCTGCTGGCGCCAAAATTGCGACGCCGATTGCCAGAAGCGGCTTAACAGCGGCTTCTGGTCGAGAATTGAAGTGATTTGACGAGGCCTGCGCATTTCTAGTGGACACAAGGGAGCGCGAATACATACGTACATCTGCTACGGGGCTGCGGCCCCGTTGGCAGTCAGCAGGATAACGCTATGGCTAAGGAACTACCATCACGTTGCAGGGCGCCAAGCTCGTTAGTTTTTGCGAGACGCTGCCGAGCAGGAGGCCGGCCAAACGACCGCGACCGCGTCTGCCGATAACAAGAATGTCGGCCTTCTCGCGCCGGACAGTGTCGATGATGACTTGTGCCGGATCACCCCATGCGGATTGCAATTTGGCGGCAGTAACGCCACGGCGACGTAGCCGCTTTCGGGCGCGGTCAAGGATTTGCTTTGCCCGCGATTCCAACACTTCGCTGACATCGCCTTCGATGCCAGCAAGCCGCCTTAGTTCGGCCCCTGAAATATTTCCGCCAACCGTCAAGACTACGACATCGGAGGCAGTAGCCTTCGCCAGCCTAGCGGCGGTATCGACTGCGCGATTTCCGCCGGGCGAGCCGTCGGTAGCAACAACAATGACGCGTGGCATTTGCTTGGCATTGCTCCCGCAAGTTTTTTCATTTTCGGACTTGCAATGAAGGCGACATTCCATCATCTCGTCAAGAAGCGTATGTCTGCTATCTTTGGTATGCCTCGGTCGGCGGCGACACAATGAGCTTCGGCGTTTTGACGCTTAACTTCTGGAACATCAATGAACCACTCGATACGCGTTATGGCGCGCTTGAAACGGGCCTGAAGCGATTGCGTCCCGATATCGTCTGCTTGCAGGAAGTCGATCGCGATCCAAAATCCGGGCGGAGCCAGTCTGAGATCATTGCAAAAATGTGCAGCCACGCGCACGTCGTGGAAGACGACGGCTTGGCGATTGTATGCTCAATTCCCGTCGTCCGATCGGCCCGCGTCTCATTGCCTGAGTTCCCAGAAGATTTGCCGCGGGGGATTTTATCGGCGGAATTGTTGATCGAGAACCGGTCGTTGTTGGTGACAAATACTCACCTCGCATATCCGCCAAAAATGATTCACGAGAGGAATAAACAGGCGGAAATGCTGCTGGCCTCGATCAAAAAGCACCGTTCAGCCGGACGAAGGATAGCGAAAATACTTTGTGGCGATTTTAATGATGTCGCGGATTCACCGGCTGTAAGGTCGGTGCTGGACAGCGATGAGGAGTTTCAGGATGTCTTTGCCGAGTGCCATCCTAACTGTCCAGGCGTCACATATGCACGTCATAACCCATACGTTGATCCATCTTGGACCGTAGACGAAAGGATCGACTACATTTTTGCTGGTCGCGATTTAGTGCCAAAGGACTGCTCCGTTGTTTTTGATGGTAACAACGGTCTCGAATTTGTGTCTGATCATTTTGGCGTGTTTGGCAGGCTCGCCTTTCGTAAGCCAGCCTAATTCAGCGGCGCTCGATATCTAATTGTCCGGCACGAGCCAGTGCCGATCATTGTGACTCGAGCCATACGGAAAGCTGCGCAATCGACGCGATGACGGCATCCGGCTTGGCAAGTCGCAAAGAATCGGATGAGTGTGGTCCTGTCAGCACTCCAACCGCTCGGGCTCTCGCGTTCCGCGCCGTTGTTATGTCGAGTGCGGTATCGCCGACTATGACGATTTCCGTGGTCGGCACCCCGACGGCAACCGCGAAGGCGAGGACCGGTCCCGGCGCCGGTTTGGCACCGAAGCCAGAATCGTATCCCGCGACGAATGCCAGGAGGTGGTCGAGGCCCAGCTTGCGCACATGAGCACGCGCAGTAGCCTCGGCATCATTGGTGATCAGGCCAAGCTGATAGCCGCGGCCGGCGAGGTCGCTCATGACGGCCTTGGGATCGCCGATGGCCGCGAGGTGGGCTGTCGTCGCTTCGCACAGAAGTCGGTCGATCTCCCCAAAAAAGGCCGTCTCGGCAGGCCGTCCCAACAATCTCGCCCAGCGCGCCGCAAAGACGCTGGTCGGCTCATCGACCAGCGGAGAGTTGGGCCGAAAGTGTGCGCCGTCGACAAGGCCGCTCTCTGCGGAAAGCTTGCGGTAAAGGGCGGCGTCCCCGCCTGCCAAATGTCGCAGGACGACTTGAACCGCGGGTCCCCAGGTGCGATCGAACTCGACGAGTGTGCCGTCCTTATCGAACAGGATGGCACGAATTGGCCGGCCGTTCGTTGCGTGCAACTGTGACCTCTAACGCCTGCTGTTGAAGGGTGAGGCGTGTGCGTTCTCGTTCCTTGCAGAAACAACCGAGTGAGCCGCCTGTCAATGTTCCGACGCCCAAAGCCATCGAGGATGAGAGCGTGTCAAATCGAACGTCCCGGTATCATTGAACGATCGCACTCAGTCCGGCTCGCGCTCCGTCACGCAGCAGTGTGGCGCCCCCCGTGCCGCTGACATCTTCACTCTCACCCCGCCTGTTACCGGATTGGGACGAACGCACTTGCGGAATCCATGGACGTGGTAACGTGCTTGCATGTTGATCTTGCTCGCCGGCATCGTCGTCACCGCCATGTTCTGGGCCATCGCATGGGGCAGGATTCATGGCCTCAGCGAATTCTCGTTCTTCCCACTGTGGATTGGGTACATATTGCTCATCAACGGAGTGAGCGAGGCCTTCTTCAAGACGTCTCTGTTGCGATCGATGGGGCGTTCGTTCCCACTGCTCTTTGCAATATCAGTACCGCTCTGGTGGTTTTTTGAAAGCCTCAACAAGATCGTCAAGAACTGGAACTATGTTTTCGCGTATCCGATATCGAATACGCGATACGTGATTGAAGCGTCGGTCGATTTTTCGACCGTCGTCCCC
>DASYSQ010000180.1:0-13516 GCA_036003145.1 Pseudolabrys sp. | reverse complement strand
CCGTTAGCGTCCCGTCAAGAAACCGAAGTGACCCGTCCTAAAGATTAATAATCGAAATTGGTGATCGATTTACGTTGTGCTCACTGCGAGCGAACACGTACAAGTATCTGGGGGGCGCTAGCAGGGGCAGAACCAATGTGGATTTTGATCGTCTATGTTTTGATTGTCGTGGCTGGTGAATCCGTCGTGGTTGCAATCGGTCTGGCCTTGGATCGAATTTCGCCGTTGGCCAGTTTGCCGGTTTCCTTGTCATTATTTTTCGCCGTGCTCGCGTTTGGATGGCCTCTCGCAGTGCGTTGGACTGAGCCCAAGGACGCAAAAAACGTAAAACTCGCAAGCTGAATCAAGTCGACCTCGCCAGAAAGCTGATGGGTAGCGATCGAAATGGCAAAAATCAGAATTGCCGCCGCCACGGCAACGATAACCGCGAAGCTAACCCGACCCCACATGGCCTGGACCTCTTTGGCAGAGGCGCCACCCCAATACGGATAACCCCCGGTCCTGCCCGCAATTCCGCCGAACATGCTGGTGGATGAGGCAGCCTGGCGCGCCTTGCCGATCGCGAGTAGCGGCTGACGTCATGCCTGCTGAGCGGCTCGTACTGCTTGAGCCCGCCGGACGCCGGAAAGGGGCTGCGCCAAATACATCTCTGCGGCGGCTGAGAACTTCCCGTGGATATCCCGCTTATTTTCATCCTTTCGATTGCGGTGATCCCGACGTAGTGGGTTTGGTCGTGGTGGGCTTTATAGTTCTTGCGTTCCGGATGAGTCCTTTGTCCTCCTCAGCATGATCGGAATTAAATCGACATACCGCACCATGCAGACGTCATGCATTTTGCCATGGCGCCTGCACTGGGAGATTTCCCACCGCAGATCCGGCACGCGCATATCCTGACCGTATCGTTCTAACGGGTTTTCCAAGCCGCGGAAGCCTCAACCGAGACGCAACCGGGAATGCTGCGGCCTTGGCGATGAACTACAGCCGGCACAGGACGGCCAAGCGTTTCCTGGTATTCGGCATAGAGCTTGCTGAATTCTTTTTCGCTGACGTCTTGCAGTAGTTTCATGTCTTTCGGGTCCAATGGCCTTCTAGAATGGCCCGCGTTGACTCAGAGAAGGCCGATGGTGAGTCAGGAGGGTAGTCGAGACCTGGTTCACCTGTAGCATGTAGCGCGCAATCGGATTCTGTTTTCTGTATTGGCCCGCCCGAATTTCTCACAGGACAGCCGCACCAAGCCGCCGGGATATTCGTGAAGCTGCAGAGTGCCATTCATTATGAAACCCGTAGATTGTGGGCCCCGCTTCCAAAACCCACCAAAATGAAACTCGGAAATCCTCTGTAAGCTATTGATATTATTTGGTGAGCGGAGAGAACTTGAACCCTCGACCTACCGATTAAAAGTTTGCTGCCAGGGGGGTACCCGTCGCGACAAATCAGGACATCTGACCCCCAACTGATCCCCGTTAGCCGTTGCTATGTCGCCTTTTGTCATTAAGCCCGCCCTACTGAGCACTTGCACAAAGCCAGTCCTAGCCCCTTTCAGAGCGCCCGTCTGAACCGATACGATGCCCCGTCCTGAGCGCGGGGGGGCGATGAGACGGCGCGACAAAGCAGGCGGCAAAGCAGTAAAAACGCAACGCCGCAAAGCCCTGAAACGCCGAAATAAGATCGCCCGGCGTCGCAAGCCTTCCACAGCCGATGCAACCGAGTGTATTGCGCTGCTCACCAGCGAGCGTGACGAGGCGTTGGAGCAGCAAGCTGCGACGTCAGAGGTCCTCAAGGTCATCGGCTCATCGCCAGGCGATCTGGAGCCTGTCTTTAATACGATGTTGGCGAATGCAACCCGCATTTGCGAGGCCAACATCGGGATTTTGTTCCGTTACGAGGATGGCGCCTACACGGCCATGGCGACGCTCGGCGTCACGCCGGCCTATGCCGAATACCTCAACAGAGGCGCGATCCGTCCCGGGCCGACCACCGGCCTAGGCCGTGTCGCCAGCTCGAAACAGCCCGCTCACATTATCGATACCCAAGCTGAAGGCGCATACGCCGATCGAGAGCCGCTCCGCGTCGCGACCGCCGAGCTCGGCGGCGCGCGCACGCTCCTCAACGTGCCGATGCTCAAGGAAGGAGTGCTGGTCGGTGCAATCGGCATTTACCGTCAAGAAGTTCGGGCTTTCACGGATAAACAGATTGAACTTGTCACAAACTTTGCTGCGCAAGCCGTTATTGCCATCGAAAACGCGCGCCTGCTCAGCGAGCTGCGCGAATCGCTCCAGCAACAGACGGCCACCGCTGACGTGCTCAAGGTCATCAGTTCTTCGCCCGGCGAGTTGGAGCCGGTGTTTGGAGCCTTGTTGGAGAACGCAACAAGGATCTGCGAGGCTCGATTTGCCAATCTGAGTCTTTATAACGGAGAGACATTTCAAAACGTTGCGCTACACAATCCACCGGATGGATACACCGAGAGGGGGCTTCGCGAGGTGATCCGTCCCCACGCGGATAGCGGTCTGGCATATGTGGTCAGAACGAAGCAGATAGCGCACATCGACGACATTCGGGCGCAACCGCCTTATCGTGAAGGCGATCCAGCAGTAGTTGGTCTTGCCGACCTCGCGGGCGCCCGCACCCTTCTCATCGTGCCGATGCTCAAAGAGAACACGCTGGTTGGCACTATCGCTATCTACCGGCAGGAAGTTCGAATATTTACCGATAAGCAGATCGAGTTAGTCCGAAACTTTGCTGCACAGGCCGTAATCGCCATCGAGAACACGCGACTGCTCAACGAACTGCGCGAATTACTTCAGCAGCAGACTGCAACCGCAGAGGTGCTTCAGGTCATTTCGAAATCGCCCGGCCAATTGCAGCCTGTATTTCAAATTATGCTCCAAAATGCGGTGGTTATTTGTGAGGCCAAGTTCGGTACGCTCTATCGATATGATGGCAAGGCATTTTACCGGTCCGCTGGACACGGCACCCCCGCTGCACTGAACGAAATCCAAAGCAAAGTTGGTCTTTTTCTTCCTGAATCGGGGACTCTTCTCGATCGCGTGCTGCAAACAAGGAAAGTGGCTCAAAGCCCCGATTATCAAGCGGAAGCAGCTCTTGGACTATCAGCAAAGTACGGAGGAGCAAGGTCAACGACCGCCGTCCCGATGCTCAAAGACAACGAATTAATCGGTGTGATTGTCATCTATCGCCAAGAAGCCCTCCCGTTCACCGACAAGCAGATCGAGCTGGTACAAAACTTCGCCGCCCAAGGCGTCATCGCCATCGAGAATGCGCGGTTGCTTAATGAATTGCGCTCGCGCACACATGAACTTGCCACGTCTCTAGAAAACCTGCGCACCACGCAGGACCGCCTCGTGCAGACGCAGAAACTTGCCTCGCTTGGCCAACTTACCGCAGGTATCGCGCACGAGATCAAGAATCCCCTCAACTTCGTCAATAATTTTTCGGGCGTTTCTGCCGAACTGGTTGGTGAGTTGCAGGAGGCTTTGAAGGACTCGAGCCTGAACGAAAAGAGGCGCGGCGAGGTCGCTGAACTGATGGACACGTTGCGCAGCAATCTCGATAAAGTCGTTCAGCACGGCCAGCGTGCCGATGCGATCGTCAAGAATATGCTGCTGCATTCGCACCAGGGCTCGGGCGAACACCGACCTGTCGCGATCAATGCAATTGTCGAGGAAAGCCTCAAGCTTGCCTATCATGGCGCGCGCGCCGAGAAGCAGAATTTCAATATCATGGTGGAGCAATCATTCGATCCGGTTGCCGGAGAGGCTGACATTTTTCCGCAGGAGATCACGCGCGTTCTGCTCAATCTGATCTCAAACGGCGTCTATGCAACGAGGGGAAAAACTCCGCCTGACGGCGAAATTTACAAGCCGACCCTCACGGCCTCGACGAAAGATCTTGGCGATCGCGTGGAGATCAGAATCCGTGACAATGGCATCGGGATTCAACCGGACGTGAAGGAAAAGATGTTCAATCCATTTTTTACGACGAAGCCTGCTGGAGAAGGCACCGGCCTCGGCCTCTCCATCAGTCACGATATCATTGTCAAGCAACATGGCGGCTCGATCGAAGTCGATACTCAGCCGGGCGAATTCACGGAAGTGAGGATCATCCTGCCGCGAACGGCGGCTTCCAGCTAAGTAGGCGCAGGTCAGACCTATGTCTGCTTTTGACCCAAAGCGGACATCACTGTCCTTCTATTAAGTGCTGGTTAAGGGGTTCGTCCGAAGTTTAGCCGTCGGCGGCGACAGCGATTCGGTCCTCCGCCACATTTTCCGTGTCCAGAATGCGTTTGCTCTCGCTTCAAGAGGAAGCGCTCGATTATGCGATTTATTGAACCTGCCTTTGATGCCGTTTTGCCGAGGCCCTCAGAGATTTCTGATCGGAACATCGTTGTCTTAGAAAATACGATCGCCAGACAATCTGCGGAATTAAATCTGCGTCTTACCGAGGTTCTGGAACTATACAATGCTCAGAATCGGCAAGCGAACGAGGCACAAATTGCGCACGAAGAGATAGGTTGTCTCAGACAGACTATCTCGGGGCTTCAAGGGACGATAGCGCAGCAAAGGACGGACGCTCGTGCCGCCCAAAACAAAATCACCGATTTAGAGGGTGAGAGAGCGGTCTTGCGATCGCGACTTGATGAAGCTCTCCGGGAATCGAAAGCACTCGCCGACCGGATGCTCGCAATACAAATCGCGTTCGACGCCAGGGAAACCAACGTCGCTTCAGCAGTTGAACAGGTCGAATATTTGAATTCAGAACTGGCGTCTGCCGCGGCTGAACGATTTAGATTGGTCGCAGCGGTCCATAGTGAAAAGAGGCGACTTAATCAGCAAACATCGACGCTGGAAGGTAAAATAAAAAAAACAGAGGCCATGGCTGCAACTCAACAGATGCAGATCAATCATCTCGAGACGGTTCGCGGAAAGCTGGACAAGCGGATTCAAGTTCTCGAGGCCCTGCTTAAAAGCGAGCGTGACATCGCGGAACTAAAAATAAGGCGATTGAACGACGAGCTTGAGCGCTATCGTTCCGGTTATTCTGCCACCGACGGGCATTCCCCGGCGCTCAAGGAGCTTGAGATGCCGCCAACCCTGCGCACCATGGCTGCTGTAGTGATCGAATAGGTCCTGAATGTCTGTTTCTGGCGCAAGTAGGCGTTCCATGCACCGAGGAATGTCCGCTTTCCATGCGATCCTTGAAGCCCGCGGCCTGTTCGGCTCGGTTGGCGCCAAAGGTTTCGTTTTCACGACGACGGGTCACTCACCGGTCGGCGGCTACTCTCGCGCCAAGGAACGGATCGACGTTGTCATGGAGCGGCTGGGTGCTGGCAAGAAGCAGGGCAACAAAATTCCGCCGTGGCGTTTTCACGACCTGCGGCGGACGATGGCCACGGGCAGGGCGAGGCTGAAAATACCGCTGCCGGTGATCGAGAAAATTCTGGCCCATAGTGGCACCTTCGCCGGCATCGTCGGCGTTTATCAGTTGCACTCGTTCGCGGCCGAGAAGGCTGAAGCGCTCGAAAAGTGGGGCAACGCTGTCGAGAAATTGGTGTCCGGTGAAATCCAAAAAACTGGATGCCGACACGTCGAGCAATGCTTCGCCAGCCGTAAGCGGGGTTAAGCCGATGCTGCAGGACATGCGGTTTTGCGCTGCACATGCCCGCTTTTGACCCAAAGCGGACATCGCCCCCTTCCAGTATGCTGCCTTAAGTCTGTACGATGGCCGGTCCTGAGCCTCGGGAAAGCAATGAGACGGCGCGATTTTATCAATGCGATTGCTGGGTCAATAGCCGCTTGGCCGATCGCCGCCCGCGCGCAGCAGCCGGCGAGGCCAGTGATTGGATTTCTTAGCTCTCTGTCGTCGCAGGCGCAGGATCAATTTATGACTGCATGGCGACGTGGTCTTAGTGAGACCGGATTCGATGACGGTAAGAACGTCACCGTCGAATATCGCTTCGCCAACGGTCACTACGATCGCTTGGCAGGCTTCGCGGCTGAATTTGTTCGTCGCCCTGTTGACCTCATTGTGACGGTGGCACCGCCTGCGGCCCTTGCTGCCAAGGTAGCGACCACGACGATACCGATGGTATTCATTGTTGGTCTAGACCCCGTGGCGGCCGGTCTTGTCGCAAGCTTCAACCAGCCCGGTGGCAATGCCACGGGCATGACTTTGATTACCGGTCCGCTCGGACAGAAGCGTCTTGAACTGTTGCGCGAACTTGGCTGCAAATCAAAGGTTGTCCCCGTACTCGCTAATCCCACCAGCCCTGACTCAGTGCCGGAGATCAGGGATGTGCTGGCGGCTGCGCGGACGATGGGGATCGAACTGCGACTTGTGAACGCAAGCACGCCTGATGAAATTAACGCTGCGTTTGCGACTATTGCGCAACTACACTCCGAGGGGCTTCTGGTCGGCAGCGATCCGTTTTTTACGATCCAGCGTGAGCAGATTGTAGGACTGGCAACGAATCTTGGGGTGCCAACCGTCTATCCATTCCGTGAATTTGCTGCCGCCGGTGGTGTGGCTAGCTATGGGCCGAATCTCGCCAATGCATACCGACAGACGGGGATCTACGCGGGCCGAATTCTTAAGGGTGACAAGCCCACCGACCTTCCCGTCATGCAGCCAACGACGTTCGAACTTGTGATCAATCTTAAGGCCGCACGGAACCTAAAGATAAATATCCCGGCAACACTGCATGCTCGTTCCGATGACGTGATTGAGTAAACGCCCTTGTCCGCTCTTGGCACAAAGCGGACATACCGAGTTGCACTGCACATGTCCGCTTTCGGGGATAAAGCGGACATTCCGCGATGTCCGGGTCATGTCCGAAGCTCACAAGCGAATTACTTGGTCGTCGAATTCTCGCTAACGAGAAAATGGTGAACCGAGTAGGCCGTCATAAGTGCGGAGTAACCCTCTGGCAGATGTGATTGCTGCCACGCGTCGCCAAACGCCACCTTGACCGCGTCGAGGTCCCGCCAGATGGACTCGAACACAACTTCGGGCGCCGACGCGTCTACTGGCTCGAGAATTCGATATTTAAGGCACCCCACCTTACTATTGACCAGCGCCGCAGACGAGGAGTGAAATCTTTGGAGCAGTTCATCTCGGCATCCAGGCGCAGCAGTTGCCCGAAAGACCCGCGCAATTGGTCGAGAGCTGTTACGGGCCGTCATAACACTCCTCCTTGGATGCTGGTGCGCTGCAATGTCCGCTTTTGGATCCCGAGTTGCACTGCACATGTCCGCTATTGGGGGTAAAGCGGACATTGCGATTAGCTGTCATGTCCGCTTATGACCCCAAGCGGACATCAAGACCGACCAGCGCGTGAGAGCGGTTGTGTGCGCTTTCTAGCTCGCCGCCCAGTCGTAACCTGTTATGATTTAGCATTGCACAAGACGTGGTCCTCACAGGGGGCACATGCGACGACGAGATTTCATCACGCTTCTCGGCGGCGCGGCGACGGCTTGGCCGCTCACAGCGCGCGCGCAGCAGCTAGCGATGCCAGTGGTCGGGTTCCTTAGCACCCTATCACCGAGCAAGTTGGCGGCGAATGTCATGAACGAATTCCGTCAGGGTCTGAAAGAAGCCGGGTTCGTGGAGGGCCAGAACGTTAAGATCGAATACCGTTGGGCTGAGGGCAAATACGATCGGTTGCCGGAAATGGCATTCGAACTTGCCCGTCGCGGGGTGGCCTTGATTGTCGCGAATACAACCCCTGCGGCACTCGCAGCCAAAGCGGCGACAACGACAATACCGATCGTTTTCGAAATCGGCGGCGACCCGGTCGCTCTCGGCTTGGTCGCCAACCTTAGCCGGCCAAATGGCAACCTCACAGGCGTAGCCTTGTTGAGCGTTGAATTGGTAGCGAAACGATTAGAGCTGTTACACGAGGTGATCCCCACGGCGACGACCGTCGGCTTGCTTGTCAATCCCGCAAACCCGCTTGGCGAGACCGTGTCGAAAGATGTGCAAGCCGCGGCCAATAAGCTTGGCCTACAACTTCATGTCATTCGCGCCAGCGCCGAAGGCGACTTCGACATGGCATTTGCGACCTTGCGCAGCCTGCGCGCAGGCGCGCTCGTCATTGGTACTGATCCAGTATTTAACGCTCTCAGCGAACAACTCGCCGCGCTCGCTACTCGCTATGAGATGCCCACAATCTACCAATATCGTCCGTTTGCGGCGGCCGGAGGTCTGATGAGTTACGGCGGCAGTTTTACAGAACCGTTCCGCCAGGTCGGCATCTACACCGGCCGTATCCTCAAAGGCGAAAAGCCGGCGGAGCTGCCGGTCGTTCAGTCCGCGAAAGTCGAGCTGATCATCAACCTCAAGACCGCAAAGGCGCTCGGTCTCACCGTTCCAATGTCGCTGCTCGGGCGCGCCGATGCGGTGATCGAGTGAATGGCAGAATGTCCGCTATTGGCACCTAGCGGACATGCGCCAGTGCGCTGCAAATGTCCGCTTTCGGGAGAAAAACGGACATGGCTGTTTGCATCGCAAATGTCGGCTTTTGACCCAGAGCGGACATGCAGTAACTGCGGTCCGATGTTCGCTTTCGGGGTAAAAGCAGACATCAACAGTGGCACGACGCCCGCCTTGGGTTCTTACGAAGGAGGAGGGTATGAGCGACGACAGGACGAAGGCCGATAAAGCCTGGGAGGCGCGGCAAGAGGCTGCCCGCTACCGCATCTTCAACGCTGCAACTAACGCAGCGGAAGCGACCGACGAAGCAGACGATGAGAAATATTTTGTAGTCTTGGACCAAGCGGGCAGCGCTGCCGAAGCTGCTGCCGCTGAGATCACCGGGTACAATACTTACGGCGATTTGTTAGAGGCGTTGGACACACGCCGCAAACAGTCCTAGCACGGCGCACACGGCGAGCGTCGGCAAGCTGCCGGGGCTGCTGCGGCGGCTCTGCGTCTCTTAGACTAACTTGCTGCCTCAATGTCTGAGAGCGCGCATCTTCGGGCCTGAAGGTCTGTCTGCTCTTACTCGGACGTCATTCCCAAAACCCTACTGACATCACGAATTGTAACCACTTCCCTTGGCCATATTGCACCGCAGCATTTCATACCTATGTACAGTTCAAGCGATTACATTGGTGCTCCAAAGCGGCTCCGCCGACTGTGATCTAAGAGACATCCGACCAGCGTCCAGGGCGTCGTGCGTCAGGAAGTCCTCAGTAGGAAACGCCCCAAGGATAAGTGCCATGTCGGACTCCACAACCAAAACCACGACTGCGAAGCCCACCAGCTACCCCAAGTCGGATGCTCCGCAAGCGTTTCGCGCGACGGCCGAAAACGGTTCCGCGCAAGTCAAGGAATCTTTCGAAAAGATGAGTGCTGCCACGGCTGAAGCCACTGCTCTGATCAAGGACAGCTATTCGACGGCGGTGAGAGGTGCGCAGGACTACAACGCCAAGTTTTTCGAGTTCGCTCAAAACAATACCAAGGCTGCCATCGAGTTCGTCCAAAAACTGTCGGGCGTGAAATCGCCGTCAGATTTCATCGAATTGTCGACCGATCATTCACGCAAGCAGTTCGAGACACTGACCGAGCAGACCAAGGAACTTGCAGCGCTGGCTCAGAAGGCCACGTTCGCGACCGTAGAGCCTCTCAAGACGGGCGTTACAAAGGCATTCGGCCAGCCCCACTTGAGCTGACCCGCTCCAAACTTCAGCGTTCTTCGAAGCCCGGGTTGTCGCCCGGGTTTCTTGCTGAATCAATGTCCGCTATTGGCACTAAGCAGACATGCCGAGTTGCACTGCACATGTCCGCTTTTGACCCAAAGCAGACATTGCGTCCTCGAATCGCGTTTCGTCGCCGAAAAGTATGAACATTTTCCGGACATGGCGCGTGAACTAGGCCGACGAACACTGCAAAGAGAGGTTTATTCCCAAAATATAATTCATTTCATTTTCGTTCCCGAAGGACTAGCGCGGGTCTCTCCCGGTTCCTCCTCATGTTGGTGTGCAGTGTCCAGCCGCACCCAGCAATGTCCGCTAATGAACCAAAGCGGATATCCCAACTACCAAAACCTAATAGCCTCGTCTGCGTCGACTGATTTTCGGGAACTTCCAGTACCCTTCTGCATCAAATCTCTCACTGACGCCCGGTGCGGCCAATGCACACAACCGGCATTAAGCAAACAGCAAGAGGAAATCCAATGAGTGTTCAATCATCTCACTCGGCTTCGACGCGGTCTGGTATCCGAGCCAAGGAGGTGGCCATGTCACAGACTGTTTCGTCTTCTATCACAAGACGAAGCGTGGTCGCTGGGCTGGCGCTGACTGCCGCCCCCATAACTGTATTGATGGCGGCGAACAATGCGCGTGCCCAGGACAAGCAAACCGTGCCTGAGAAAAGTCTGTACGAGCGACTGGGCGGAGTCTTTGCCATCGCCGCGGTCGTCGATCACTTCCGCGACGCCGTCGTGAAGAATCCCATCGTCGGCCAGAAGTCCAAGAACCTCCAGTTGCGGGAATGGCACACCAAGAACTTGGGAAGGCTGCCCGGCCTCAAGTTCATGCGGACGCTGTGGGTCTGTAACATTTCAGGTGGGCCCTTCCAGTACACGGCCACCAAGCCCGGGACGACGCCACTCGGCCTTGAGGAGGCCCACCGAGACCTCCGGATTTCTCCCGCAGAATTCGATGAGGTCGCAGCGGAACTCGGACGGACCCTTGACTTCTTCAAGGTACCGAAGCGCGAGAAGGGCGAAACGCTTGCGGCCTTCGCCGCCCACAAAAACGAGGTCACCGCCGGCTATGTGGCTAAACACGGCTGAAGCTTGCAGTGTTTCCCAGTCGCGACGATCTCACCCAAAGGTGATCGAATAAATCGACGCGATGTTCGCTATTGGCACAAAGCGGACATCGCAAAACGCACGGACACGGCGCCGTCACGACAGAAAATACAATTTTGATGATGGGACCGACTCGTCCTGGCGACGCACGTTAGATCGGTGGAAGGTTCGCGCCTACGTGCGCCAGCGTTCCGCTAGTAGCGGGCATTCAGCCTCGTTCGATCAACGTCTATTCATCTCTCAGTGTTAGAGACGGCCCTAAAGGGATTGAGGAGGACGGACTGACGTTGGCCGCGCTGTCGTCTCAAGCTCGATTTCCAGGGCCGCAATTCGACGGCGAAGTTGATCATCGTTAATTTGCATGAACGCACTTGCCGCCTTGTCGGCGAGCTCTGCTAGCATAGACCGTTCTTCATGGCTCAGAGCGTTACCGGTCGTATGCGGTCCATACAATGCTAAACCCAAGCAACGCAACCGGTCGCCCACGGGAACTGCGAGGATTGGCCGCATCAGACCATCGGGAAGGTGATTTCGCGTGGCTGCTGCGGGGTCAACGTCGTATGGCCGATGACCATGTGCGGGTTTGACCAACGGATCGTTTGGATCGAGTATCCGCGTTGCGCCGTCCCATGTGTGATCTGCTGCGGTGCGCTGGAAAACGTGGTCCTGTTCGCGAAAGATGCCCGCTGAAGCAAGCCTAAGAGCGTCATGCACTCCTTGGACGAGCTGCGCTTCAATCTCACCATAACTTTTTGACTTCAACACAGCCTCGCCGAGGCGTTCTCCTGCTCTCACGACAGATCGATTGAATATCCATTCCAAGTAGTGGACGGCAGTGTCGTGAAGTTTCGAGGTCAAGAAAAGAATAACAGCGGCGATTCCGACCCACGTCCAAGCTGGCAAGGTGACCTTCTCGCTAATCCCTTCGCGAACGTGATCAACGCTTTGGTGCAAGAAAAGAATTGGCAAACTCAGAAGGAGACCAAGAATGGTCACGCGACGCAGAGGAATGCTTACTTTCACGACGTAAGGTTTTCGTATTGCCTCGCTGACGAGGAGGCAGAGCACACCGTTGATGAGATACAGCAGGCCCCATAATTGCTCGGGGGGGGAATAATTGGGCCATAGAAAATTAAGAAGTGTCGTCGTTGTGCCGGCATCGGCGAAGACAAGTGCCGGCAGTCCTATCACGCAGCCCCAGATGACCCAGCGCAGGCGCTGGTAGTCCTGCGGCGGTAGCTCGTGCTGGCGCGCGAGCAGAATAACGAACCCCAATACTGCGACGACGAGGCCGCTTATCACACCTGTTCTAGTAACCGTCTCCGTAGGAAAGCCCAAAAGATTTGCGTAGCTAAGCGCCAGCAATAGCACGAGGAAGATGGCGACAAAGGGTAAGCTCCGTTCGACTGGCCGCCAGCGCTTTGTTGTTTGATCTGTTGGCGCTCTAAGCGCGAACCAGATGAAGCCTGCCAAGCCGGCGCCCTGTGCTACGGCGCCCATTAAATTCTGCGTAATCAGAGCGACGGGTGAGTAGAGCTGCAAAAGTGCATAATATTGTGCGGACTGGCCTGGATTGAACCAAATGACGTAAAGGAAAAACCCCCAGGTCATAATTCCTGCTCTTGTCCAGACCAGCCACGCGGCGGCCAGAATAACGAGCGTCGCAGCAAGCTGATCAAGTAACAAAACCACAAGCACCCATCCGTTGTACGGCCTTTGCTTTGCGATGATGTCGACTACTCGCGCCGGTCGGTCGGTAGTGGCAGCCATCACGAGTTCGGCGCGTCGTTGATTGGTGACGAGGCGAAAACCTCCCAAGGCGGCCATCGCACTCGCGCATCTGAGAGTATTAACGAGAGTACAGCGCATCTGCTCGAGATCGAGCCTGTCGCCAGCCCGCAGGCCAGCTTGAAAAGCCGGTGAGTCCGTCCGCTGGAGGAACGGCCCCTGCACATCGGTGATAATGCCGTCGTTATTGGCGTAAAAACCGAATGATCCCAGCGGCTGATACAGCCGGTAGAAATCAGGAACAATCATCGCCAGCGCCCAGACCGTGAGCGCCACGAGGAGAGCACGACCTAAGATGTTTCTGAAACCGCGCATCCTGTCCTGATTTTCTACGATCTGACGGAGGAAGCCAACGGGTCGGCGCTTGCGTTACGCCGGTAGGTGCTTCGAGGGGCACGGGGCCGTCCGAGCGGCTACCGGTCGCGACTACGCACAGGCCGAACGATGTCGGCTACTGGCCCTTAACGGACATAGCTGACGCGCTGATGGATGTCGTCTTTTGATGGCAAGCGAACGTGGGGGCAGTGTGTGCTCGATGATCGGACATTGTAGAACCTCTATTCTGGTTCTGTCGGGCGCTATTGGAATGCCGCCAAACAAAAACGTCGCACGACACCATGCTAATAGTTGCGGACACTCCCTCCGCAAGGGAGAGGCCGTCAGCCAATCTATTGCTGGCGACAATCCTTTAGCGGGCCGGAGGCCGAGTCTGACAGCACCATGACAGCACGCACATCTTTGTTGGCGCGGATGCCGCGCCCTATGTCCGCTTTTGACCCAAAGCGGACATTAGTGCGGTCGGCGCGACAGAACGCAACGTATTCCACCGCTCGGGTCTGAAACGTCGCCGACATACCGCGGGATCAGGTGGATGTGGACGTGCATGCGTGATTG
>DASYSQ010000179.1:0-11907 GCA_036003145.1 Pseudolabrys sp. | reverse complement strand
AAAGTCATCGATTACGCTTTGTCACGGCGCGGCAAGCTGTATGACTCAAAGCAAATTATCGACCTGGCGCGCTATCTATTTCCATATCCGCCGGTGCCTGTGTGGTTTCGCCGGCGTATGCTTGCAATCGGCAGCGGCGATCCGACCAAAGCAATTTGCTCAACGCTTATCGCGGAAGCCTTTGCATCGATACACTATCCAATCCTGCCGGAGGTCAGAGTCGTCAACGGCAAGACTTACGGGGTCGCGCCATTCGTTCAGAGCGAGGTGGAGCATATTCGCAAGCACGGACTTTACACGCCGCGCGACTTCGATGTTTCACCGTATTTCGCGATCGTCAAACCGATGCTCGACGACGGGTTCGACTATCACCGGTTAGTCTGGGGTCCACGGGGCATTCCGCCCGATAGGGCGGCTGCGAAGGCAAGTTAGCACGAGGCCTTGCGTTCAGGTTCCGACGCCCGGAGGTACAGGAATTGGTCGCCCATTGGCATCGACGGCGACGTAGGTGAATATGCCCTCGGTCACTTTTATTTGCTCTGCCCCCAAGCCGCGCCGAACCCAGCTTTCAATTTTGATGGTAATCGATGTGTTGCCAACCCGCTCGATATTGCAGAAACAGCTGACCTCGTCGCCGACCATGACCGGACGATGAAATTCCATGCTCGTAATGGCAACAGTAACGACCCGGCCACGGGCGCGTCGCGTCGCTATCGTGCCGCCCGCGAGGTCCATCTGACACAGCAGCCAACCGCCGAAAATGTCGCCATGCGGATTGGTGTCGGCAGGCATTGCAATTGTGCGCACAGCAGGCTCGGCCTTCGGTGCAGGTTCGTTGCTGTCGAGCGGCTTTGGGGATGAATCAGCCATGCCCACTTATAACGTGGATTTCGTCTGCCAATCAGCGACATTTGCGGCGTGTGGTGATAAGTCTTTCAGCAATTCCTATCCAGCCGGCAACTCTGCAGGAACGCCGAATTTCCTTATAAGTCTGCTCGAGACAACACGACGTCTTGTACTCTCTTCTCGTCGAGCAAAATGTGCCATAGCCGCTTTCGATCGCCAATCGCGCGTACGTACTCGATGACGGCAAGATCGTCTAATGATGAATATCGGTAGCAAACTTGTAGCCAGGGAACTTTCAACGTCGCGCAAATATAGAAAATCCGTTATCGTTCAAATGGATGGTCCCGTAGCTCAGCAGGATAGAGCAGCGGTTTCCTAAACCGAAGGTCGGAGGTTCGACTCCTCTCGGGACCGCCAAAATTTATTAGTGACTTTGATTTTGCTGCAGTTTCGCGGCGAAGCTGTCCCACTTTTAAAGTGAACTCGAACCCGATATTGCACGCTTCGTTTGAAATGAAAATGTCCGCCAACTGAGGCGGTCTCAGTCGCTAATGCCGTCACGCCCTTTGACAGCCATGAGCGTGCCAGTGAGCAGAGCGATCAGTTTTTCTTGTCCGCCGGTATTCGCGAACACTTCCGCTTGGGCCAAGGTGAGGGTGCGGCCAGCTTTCACCACGCGCCCGCGGGCAATGACGCGCTCGCCTGCGGCGGGAGCTAGAAGGTTGATCTTGAACTCGGTGGTGAGAACTCCGGTGTCAGCTGGCATGAGAGTAAGCGCAGCATATCCCGCCGCGGTGTCGGCGATGGCGCTCACAGCTCCCGCGTGAACGAACCCGTGCTGTTGCGAGATTGCTGGATGGGGACTTAGCGAGATCTCTACCATGCCGGGCGAGACGCTGCCGAGGGTAGCCCCCAACGTAGTCATCAATCCTTGCTTGGCGAAGCTCGACCGAACGCGCTCTTGCTGTTCCTCGGGGGTCATTTTGCTGGTCCCACGTCTAAGTGAATGCTCCGTCACAAACTAGACCACTTACAAATTCAAATCAGGAAATGTTGGATTGCACGAAAGACCGTTGTCCCGTGACCCCGATGCCCGCTTTGGGTCAAAAGCAGACAGGACGGGATGTCTGCGTGATGTCCGCTATTGTCCGAAAGCGAACATTTTGGTGGGACACTGCGCTAAAATCTAGTGATACTTCATGGGACGCTTCGCTAGCGCTGGACCCGGTAAATCATTGATCTGATTAAATCGGTGAAGCCCTCTCGGGACCGCCAAAAATTATTTTTGACTTTGAATTCGCAACATTTTTTGCGGTGAAATTGTCCAACTTTCAAAAGTGGACTCGAACCTCATGTATTTGTCGACAGTGAGATAGTGTCTACGAACGGCGCGAGGCAGTATTCTTAAATGTCTGCTTTGCCCCATAACGGACACTGATTGGCGGCTTGGGATTGTCCGCTCATCGTGCGGCTCAAATGCAGCCGGGAACTTTAGGTGTCTTCGCGCGTTTGATCGATATGCCCCAACATGAAAACGCAGACCAAGCCCGGGCTCAGCGGCTCTTCAAAACGCGCGAGCTGCAAAAAGCTGACGCCCCAAAAGCAACTGCCGATTATTATGCGGCCGAGCAGGCGATACGCGACCGGACCCGAGAGTTGAGGCGATTACGGCTCGCTCGCGGCGCCGATAAACGCGATTTGGCCAGCGAGGTCAAAGGCCCTGCAATACGAGTTCATCGTAAGGGACGGACTCTCGGATGCAACTCTTTAAGAGAGCGTCTTGGTGGGGAACGTAAGCCTGCCTGACACGTTGATTGACAGACCGCGCATCCCCGTCCCCGTCCCCGCGCGGTTGATCTAGGGGCCACGCGTCCGTGCGTGGTCCTTATTTTGTATAGCCGGTTCGGAAGCAAGCAATGTCAGATGATCACAGCCAGAAGCGACCTCAAGACACTAGCGGCATTCGTGATTTGGCGGTCCAATCTGCCGAAAGCCTGGCCGAGAGAGTGCGAAAAACTCTGGGAAAGGAAATAGCCGCTCGCCTTTGATCGAAGGACTGTCGAGCTTGCGGCTTCTTTCGGTCCTACTCAAGAAATTATATCTATTCAGCACCAATCAGTTTCTTATCAGGTTCTCCTCAGCCAACCAACCGCGCACAGTTTCGAAGTGATTGTCAGCCGCAAACGTCAACAGCTCCCTGCTGTTCTTTTGCAGGTGCACATAGAAGGCACCGAATGCGCTTTCGCTCTTAGACATCTCCGGATGCTTTTTCGCCCAGTCGCGCCATTCCCCGACGATACTGCGCTTGGCTGGGGTCCATATCTCTCTTGCCTCTCTCGGCATTGCTTAACGCCCTCCGGCCAAATCAGCATCATGCGTGCCATGGCAGCCAACAAATTGCACTGAAAAGCCATAGAAACCACAATATTTTTTCTCAGATTACTTCTCCGTATTTGAACCGAGAAGCGCGATGGCGAAGCAATTGGAATTAGAGTTCGTCGACGAATCGGGATTAACGGACTCCGATTGGGCAGAAATAGAAAAGCTCAAACGCGCCTATGACAGCGGCGGCGAAAAAGGGTTATCGAAAGCCGTCGATAAATTAGAGGCCAAAGACATCATTCAATTTATAACGGTCGTGGGCGCTTTTTATCCCGACAAGGTGAAAGAGATCATAAAAAATGAGATGGCTGAGGGCAGCCTGGCCTCGGACGATCTCAGGGAACTACTTAGGAAGCTCGAAAGCCCCACAGGGAAGCGCTAGCGCTTGCTTCTCCAACCGCGCAGACCTAAAGCGCCGGGTTGATGTCAGTTTTTGCAATGTCCGCTTTGTGCCATAAGCGGACAAAGTGCAGCGCCAGCAAAAAAGCCTATTCGATCAACTCGTCGGCAGTGACGATCAGCAATTGCGGGATCTTCAGGCCGAGTGCCTTCGCGGTCGTGAGATTGATGACCAGATCGAACAGGTCGGCTGTTCGACCGGGATGTCGGAAGGCTTGGCCCCACGCAATATCTTGTCGATGTACTCGGCACCTCGCCGGTACAAATCGGGTGGTCAGCGGCAACGTCGCTGCCGCACCGCCGAGAAGTATGATGAACTTTCGCCCGTTCATTGGGCCGCCCAAGACTGAGGATCAGGCATAGTAACGGTTGAGATGGGCGGTGGAAGTGGCCAAAGAGTCGCTCGGCGATTGTCCGCTTTGGGTCAAAAGCGGGCATTCGATGCGCCGAGCGAGACGTCCGCCAGGGACGGCGTGCAGCACTCCCAAAATAAAGATCGGTCTCGTGGTCTGCGGCTACAGCAATCCGGTCCGGGCGCCTCCATATAACGCAATAGCCACCAAACAGAGCTAACGCGAAAGACGGAAGGGGGTGCCGCGGAACCAAGCGTACGAAAGAGCATTGCCATTGTAGTTTTTAGAAAGAATAACAATGAAAATCGCGCAGATCGCACCCCTCATCGAAAGCGTCCCCCCACGCCTTTACGGCGGCACCGAGCGTATCGTCTCCTACGTTACAGAGGAACTTGTCGCCCTCGGACATAACGTCACTCTGTTCGCGAGCGGCGACTCAATCACCGCGGCCAATCTTGTTCCCTGCGTACCTAAGGCGCTCCGTCTCGATGCCAGCGTGCGCGATACGATCCCTTATTACATGTTGATGCTCGATCGCGTCCGCCAACGGGCCGACGAGTTTGACGTTCTGCATTTCCACATCGATCAATTCCATTTCCCTCTGTTTCGGAGTATCGCGGGCCGCACCGTCACCACGCTGCACGGCCGCCAGGACCTGCCCGATCTGCATTCGCTTTATGCAGGCTTCAGCGACATGCCGCTGGTATCAATCTCGAACGCCCAGCGCAGCCCGGTACCCAACATAAATTTTGCGGGCACCGTCCTCCATGGCATCCCGGTGAGCTTGCTTCGCGCGGCTACCGAGGCTCGCGGCGGCTACCTTGCCTTTCTCGGCCGCATCTCTCCCGAGAAACGCCCGGATCGGGCTATCGCGATTGCGCGGGCGCTGGGCATTCCGCTCAAGATCGCAGCCAAGGTAGACCACGTCGACGAGGCCTATTTCCGCGCGCAGATCGAGCCGCTCCTCGCGGGAGGTGGCGTCGAATTCATTGGCGAGATCAACGACCACCAGAAATCGCAGTTTCTTGGCGGTGCGCAGGCGTTGCTATTCCCTATCGACTGGCCAGAACCGTTCGGGCTCGCCATGATCGAGGCCATGGCCTGCGGAACGCCAGTCCTGGCCTTCCGATGCGGCTCGGTGCCGGAAATCATCGAGAACGGCCTCACCGGTGCCATTGTTGACAGTATGGAAGAGGCGATCGTGGCGCTGCCGCAGGTCATCGCGCTCGACCGGAAAAAGGTGCGCCAGCGGTTCGAGCAGCGTTTTTCCGCCACACGGATGGCGAAGGATTATGTCCGCGTCTATCATAAGCTGCTGGCATCGACGAAAGCCGGCGACCGCCGCGAACAGGATCGCCAGCGTGCATTGCCGGACGGCGAGCATGCCACCGACCTAAGGCTTTAGATTGCTTAGCCCAAGCACGACCGAAACGCTGATCGAGGAGACTCCGGAGACCCCGTTCTACATCCCCGGGACGGGATCCTCGACACGGCCCCGCCGCACCCTCAAGCAGGGCGACTGCTTCGCCGTGCTCGACAGTCACGCCGACATCGGCGCAACGCCTGGCGGGCCCGACGGCATCTTCTTTTGCGACACCCGCTATCTGTCGCACCTCGAAATACTGCTCAACGGCTCGCAACCCTTGCTGCTGGGTTCGAACGTCCGCGACGACAACTCCATCCTTATCGTCGATCTGACGAATCCCGACATCTTTCTTGATCAGAAGCTCAGCCAGCCGAAAGACGTGCTGCACGTCGTGCGTACCTTTTTTCTTTTGCGCGGTGTCGCCTATCAGCGTCTGCGCATGCACAACCACGGCAATGGCCCCTTTGACGTCCGGCTTTCGGTCGCGTTCGGCAGCGACTTTGCCGACCTCTTCGAAGTGCGGGGACTCCGTCGCGCTCGCCGGGGCATCGCAAACCTCGACGTCGGCGAGAGCAAGGTTACACTGAACTACCAAGGCCTCGATGGCAAACGGCTCCGTACGACGATGCTGTTTGACCCAGTTCCAGAGCAGCTATCCGGCAGCACTGCATCCTACGTCTTCGAGTTGCAGCCGAACGAATCCCGGTCGGTCTATGTGACGGTCAAATGCGACCCCGGCGTCGAGGAAAACGTCGCCCTTCCATTTCGCAGGGGCCTGCGGGCGGCGTTCCATGCGCACCAGACCGCCAGCCGCGGCATGGCCACGATCACCAGCTCAAACCAGATTTTCAATGAGGTGATGTGCCGCTCGATGGCGGACCTCGCGATGTTGACCACCGACACGGCCCAGGGTCCTTACCCTTACGCCGGCATTCCCTGGTACTCGACCACATTCGGCCGAGACGGGATCATCACCGCGCTGCAAATGCTGTGGTGCGATTCCCGTATCGCCAAGGGTGTGCTGCGGCGGCTCGCCGCTTTTCAAGCCACCGCGTTCGATCCGCGCTCCGACGCCGAGCCCGGAAAAGTTCCACATGAAATGCGTGGCGGCGAAATGGCGGCGCTACGCGAAGTGCCGTTCGGTCTTTATTATGGCAGCGCGGATGCAACGCCGCTTTTCGTGATGCTGGCCGGGCTTTATGCCGAACATACCGGTGACATCGAGACGCTTCGCGAGCTTTGGCCCAACGTCGAGGCAGCGCTCGGCTGGATCGATGGATCGGGCGATCTCGACTGCGATGGTTTCGTCGAGTATCGCCGTGCAGACGAGAAAGGCCTCGTAAACCAGGGCTGGAAGGATTCGCACGACGCGATCTTCCACGCTGACGGCTCGCTCGCGCAGGGACCAATCGCGCTCTGCGAGGTGCAGGGCTATGTTTATTTGGCGAAACGCCTGGCGGCGCGCGCGGCACGTCGGCTCGGCATGCAAGCGCGAGGTCACGCGCTCGACGCTCAGGCTACCAAGCTCGCCGAACAATTCGAGGCGGCGTTCTGGTGCGCCGACATCGGCACCTATGCGCTCGCGCTCGACGGAGAGAAGCGCCCATGCCGTGTACGGACGTCGAACGCCGGGCAGGTGCTGTTCAGCGGAATTGCAGCGCCCGAGCGCGCGGACGCGGTGATGCGCGACCTGATGCGTCCGTCGTTTTTTTCCGGCTGGGGAATCCGTACGGTGGCGCGTGACGCGCCGCGTTACAATCCGATGTCGTATCACAACGGCTCAGTCTGGCCACACGACAATTCGTTAATCGCGGCTGGCTTTGCACGGTACGGGCACAAGGACGCGATTGATCGCGTGTTCAAAGGCCTGTTCGATGCCGCGGCCTACATGGACCTGCGCCGACTCCCCGAACTCTATTGCGGCTTCCAACGCGGTCGCGAGCGCGGGCCGACGCTCTATCCGGTCGCCTGCTCGCCGCAGGCCTGGGCCGCAGGTACGCCGCTCCTGCTTCTGCAATCTTCTCTCGGCCTCGAATTCAACCCCGCCCAAAACGAAATCTTATTGCGCAAACCGCGGCTTCCGCCATTCCTCGAAGAGGTGACCCTACGCAATCTGCGTCTTGGTCGATCTGTCCTCGATTTGATGGTGCGCCGCCACGGAAACGACGTATCGCTCCAGGTGCTGCGCAACGAGGGCCAGATTATGGTAGCCGCGGTTTATTCGTAACACCAAGTGTGGGTTCAACAGCAATGTCCGCTTTGGGTCATTGATGTCGTGACAACCGCGCGGAGACAGGCGAATGCACACCCAATCGATCGACGCGTTCCGTCATTCACACGTGTTCCTCGGCTACCGGGCACGACTGTTTCTCAAAAACCAATTCCCCAACAGCAGCCCGAATAGCGGCAGGCTGTTATCCTGCCGGTCGCAGGTATTTGTTTAGCCAGTCCAGCGTGCGCTGCCAGGCAAGTTTGGCTGCGGCATCGTCGTAACGCGGCGTCGTATCGTTGTGAAAGCCGTGATTGGCCCCGCTGTAAACGTATCCCTCATGCGGCACACGTGCAGCGGTGAGCTCCGTTTCAAAGGCCGGCCAGCCTGATGTAATGCGTGTGTCCAGTTCGCCGTATTGCGCGAGCACTGGCGTTTTGATCCTGGCCACATCGGCGGCGCTGGGCTGACCTCCGTAGAATGGAACTGCCGCATCGAGGTCAGCGCCCATCCGCACGGCCAGCAGATTGACGACGCCTCCACCGAAGCAAAAGCCGACGGCGCCGAGCTTGCCGGTGCAATCCGGGCGCGATTTCAGCCATGCGGCCGCCGCCAGAAAATCTTCACTCATCCTGGCGCGGTCGAGCTGAGCGAAAAGCTTTCCGCCATTCTCATCATCTCCGGGGTATCCCCCGAGGGATGTCAGCCCATCCGGAGCGAGTGCCATGAATTTCGCGACGGCCAACCTCCGCGCGACGTCTTTGATATACGGATTGAGACCGCGGTTCTCGTGGATGACCAAAACAGCGGGCAGTTTTCCGGTCGCGTCCGCGGGCTGTGCCATATAGCCCGTGATGGTCCCGTAGCCTTTTGGCGATGGTATTGGCGCAGACCCAACCTTGATCCGGTTGTCGCTTTCCGGAACTTGTATCGCCCAGGCATAGTTCGGTCGGAGCATCTCGAAGAGGGCTGTCGCAGTCATCCCTCCGACCGCAAACTTTTGTGCGCCGTCGAGAAACTCGCGGCGATGAATTTCGCCGTGCACGTATCGGTCGAACAGGTTTAAGAGATCCTGTGGGAAATCGGATGCTTTCTTTCGTTCCATCGACGTACTCCGAACGGCTGTGCCAATAGCCGACACCTTAAAGAAATCTCCCGCCTAAGGGACATCAGTTAATTGTGATTATTGACGTTGTGGAATTTGGCTCATCGGTAACGACGTCTCCATCGGGCAGCCCACGGACCTGAAATTGCGACCGCTCATCGAGAACGACGTAGAATGGGCTCGGTCCACCATATGGGCCATAAGCAGGCATTTGGCCAATTGCGGACGTCGCGGCCGTGGTTCAAAATGAAATTTCGATCGTGAGAACCGTGTATTCCGGGGGGAAGCCAATGACGATGTCACGTTTATTTGGAGTGACCATTCTTGCGGGTCTCATGGCAGGGATCGCATCGGCTAGCGCCCAGGATGCGAATGTAGCTTATGTCGTCAGCTATATCGAAGTTGCTCCATCCTCCGCGCAGATTGCGGCAGTCTCTGTGTTGCGCGCGCTACGCGATGCGAGCCGGAAGGAGGCGGGAAACCGCGGCTTTGAAGTTCTCCAGCGCGTCGGGCGGACGCCGCAATTCGCCATCCTGGAAGTCTGGAGCGACGCCAAGGCGCAGGCGAGCCACGCCGCTGCGCCCGGTACGGCGCAGTTGCGTGACAAGCTTAAGCCCTATCTTGCAGCGCCGATCGATGAGCGTCTGCACACCGGCTTTGCGGTCGGCCCGTCCAGGGCATCCGGTGCAGGCTCTGTGTATGTCCTGACGCACGTGGATCTCATTGGTGCGAAAAAGGATGAGGGCCTTGCCGCGATCAAGCAATTGAGCGCCGACAGCGCGCAGGATGCCGGTATCTTGCGCTACGACGTATTGCAGCAGAGCAGCCGGCCCAATCATCTGACGCTGGTCGAGGTATGGCGCGGAAAGACTCCCCTCGCAAAACACGAAGTCGCGGCACACACCCGCAAGTTTCGCGAAGCCCTTCTTCCGATGAGCGGCAGCTTGTATGACCAGCGGCTGTATCAGACGGTCAATTGACACTACATGAAATAATGCGGACGGTTGTGGCACCGCCCTGATGTCCATTTTGACTCGGTGACTGTTGCTCCAGTAGCGAAAAACGGGTGCGCGACAGGATTGTCCGCTTTACTCCCGGACATTCGCGTCAGACTGGCTCTTTAAAGTGCACGCACCATTTTGGTCTGAATCGTTTCGCTACATTGAGAGAACAGTTGATCTTGCAGGACGTCGTGACGCAATCCATTTTTCCGCCACCCCCGCTCGTGTCTGTTTTCGGTGCTGCGAATTTTGCTGCCGGAGACAGGCTTGGTGGAATGACCTGCTTGGGCTCGCAGGACCCCCCTTTTCCGCTGATCGTTGCGCGGCATTGTTCGATGGTGACGAAACCACAATTAGTGCCGCCGCCGCTGTTATCGACAGCACACCATTTATAGGGATCAGCACAGGTCGCGCCGGCCGTGAAGAACACTGATGTGGCAGCCACGGCAACCACCATCAGTACTCTGACGCAGCGCGCGTGCGCGGCGAGCGGTCGCATGGGCGCGACGCCGCCAACAAGGGTGATGAACTCGCGCCGTCTCATTGTTTCCCCCCAAGGTCAGGACAATGCATCGTACCAGCTCAACCGGGTGCCCTTGAAGGGGATTTGCCTTCAGGCGTTCGCGCGGATGTTGCTCCGGCTCGATGACTTCCTGCGGCGCCTCAATCTGATAGGCTCTGACCGAAAACGGGCGTCGTCCGGGTGTCTCAGGGGGGCGTTGCGTGCACCGGCGCATTTCGTCGATGTTATTGCGGGAGCCTGAGCCGTTCGCTGCTCGCCCGCAGCGATCTTAGCAAGTGTGACGCACGCCGCTCAGGGAGAGCCGCGCGTGGCCGAGGGAAAAATAGAGGACGCCATGATCAGACAACTCACGAAACGCGATGTGCTCAGAGGTGCCGGGGCGCTTGGCCTCAGCGCCTTTGCGGTGCGGGTCACTGCGTCGCCTGCGGCGGAAGCGGTGACGCCGGCCTTGATCGAGGCGGCAAAAAAAGAAGGCAAGATCTCCTTTTACACGGCGATGGACCTGCAGTTCGCGGAACGCCTGGGCAAGGCGTTCGAGGCGAAGTATCCCGGCGTTGCCGTGCGCGTGGAACGATCCGGCGCCGAGCGCGTCTTTACCCGCATCGGTCAGGAATATTCCTCCAATATCCACACCGTCGACGTCGTCAACACCTCGGACCAGGCGCATTGCATCATCTGGAAACGCAACGGCTGGCTCGCGCCGTACCTGCCGGAAGAGGTCGTGAAGCATTACGACAAACGCTACTACGACCCCGAGGGGCTGCAGGTCACGACACGCATTCTGATCTCTCCGATCGCCTACAATACGAACCTTGTGAAGAAGGAAGACGCGCCGAAGAGCTTCAAGGACCTGCTCGATCCGAAATGGAAGGGCAAGCTGGTCAAGGCGCATCCGGCCTACAGCGGCACAATCATGAATTCGACGTTCGAGACGGCGCGCGACCTGGGCTGGGACTATTTCGTGAAACTGGCGGCGCAGAACGTTATGCAGGTCCAGTCGGCGACCGATACGCCGAAGAGAATTGCGCTCGGCGAACGCGCGGTCATGGTGGACGGCGCAGGCTACCTTGTCATCCGCAACAAGGAGGCAGGCCAACCGGTCGAGATAGTTTATCCGGAGGAGGGCACGCCGCTCGCCACCGGTCCGAGTTCGGTCTTCAAGGCCGCCCCCAATCCGAACGCCGCGCGCCTGTTTCAGAACTGGATGCACTCGCGCGAGGGCCAGCAACTCATCGTCGACGACGCCCGCCAGTATTCGCCGCATTCCCAGACCGTGGAAAAGCCTGGCGTTCGCAAACTCACCGACATCAAGTTGATGACGGAAGATCCTGAAGGCGTCCTTGCGCAAGGGGAGGCGGTCAAGAAGCGATACGCAGAGATTTTCAAGGTGTGACGCTAGTCATCTTGGCGGACATGCGAGGATCGCCAGGCAATGTCCGCTTTCGGCGGTAAGGCGGACATCGCGCAGACAAGCGCCAATGTACGCTAATGACGCAGCGGATATTCCCCGAGCAGCTCAGCGCGGTGCGTTAGCCGACGTAGGTCCACGCGAAGACCAGGAGCACGATCGTCGCCGCGCCTATGAGCATGAGTTGTTCGAAAATGCCGGAATGATGGCTTTGCTCACTATGCATTGTCATGAGCGGTCCCCATACCCGAAACCTTGTCGGGACAATCCGATCATATCATTTCGTCATGACATTTGCGTATCACGGCTTCGGCA
>DASYSQ010000178.1:0-25580 GCA_036003145.1 Pseudolabrys sp. | reverse complement strand
GATGGCATTGACCGCCCTCTTTTTCGGCAGCTGGATCGTGTTGGAAACGCTTCTCTACGGTAAGAGCGTGCCCGGTTATCCATCGCTGGTGGTCAGCGTCATGGTGATCGGTGGTGTGCAACTCATCCTGATCGGCGTGCTGGGCGAATATATCGGCAAGTTGCTTTCGGAGATCAAAGGCCGCCCGGTCTATTTCGTTGCCGAGCACAGCGTGAAGCGCGCGGAATCGGCCAAGACCCGGCCGGTAACATCGCGCGCCGCTGAGTAGTCGGCGCGCGCCATGTCCACGGGATATCGCCACATCTGGCTGTGTGCCGATGACTATGGAATTTCCCCAGGCGTCAGCGCCGCCATCCGCGAGTTGGTTCTGCGCGAACGCATCAACGCAACCTCGGTTATGGTGGCGTCCCCGCACTTCGATAGCGATGAGGCGGCCGCGCTCGACACGCTCAATTCGGAGAAAAAACGCGCGGCTATCGGCTTGCACGTCACGCTGACCGCGCCGTTCAGTCCGCTGAGCGCGAATTTTGCACCGCTGCGCAAAGGCCGGTTCCTGTCCCTCAACGACATTTTGCGGGCGGCAATTGCACGCCGCCTGCATTCCGAAATGCTGGTGATTGAGATCGCCACACAGCTGCAGGCTTTTATCGATGTTTTCGCCCGCCCGCCCGATTTCGTGGACGGCCATCAGCATGTGCATCTGTTTCCGCAAATCCGTGACGCTTTTCTCAAGGTGGTTGCAGAGGGAGCGCCAAACGCCTGGGTCAGACAGTGCGGCCGCCGACATACGCGCGGACACACGCTCGACCGTAAGGCCTTGGTGCTCGACGTCTTGAGCGTGGCCTTTCGTCGCAAGGCCAGGCGCCTGGGAATTGCCTTCGACCCGGCCTTTGCCGGCACCTACGCTTTTCACGCAAAAACGAAATTTGCCGAGATTTTTCCGCGGTTCCTGACGGGCCTTCCAAATGGCGCTTTGATCATGTGTCATCCGGGTTTCGTCGACGCCGAGCTGAAAGCGCTCGATTCCCTGACAACCCTGCGCGAGCAGGAATTCGCCTACTTCAGTTCCAGTGCTTTTCCGCATGTGTTGGCCGAGCAAGGTTTCACCCTTTCACCCTTGCGTCCCCCTCTGGCGAAAACGCCAGCGCCGCCTAGATAGGGCGCCAACAGTCCTGGGAGGACACCATGACCCCGCAAGAACGCCAATTGGTCGATGACCTGTTCGACCGGCTCGCGCAGTTGGAAACAGCGCCGCGCGATCCGGCGGCCGAACGCGCGATCGCGGACGGCCTCGCCCGCTCACCGAACGCGATTTACCCGCTTGTGCAGACAGTGCTGATTCAGGACGAAGCGCTCAAGCGCGCAGATGCCCGCATCCGTGAACTCAGCGGCGAGGGCGCCGGAGAATCCTCAAGCGGCGGCTTTCTCGACAACATGCGCGAAGTGCTGACAGGCCGAGCAGCCACCACATCCGTGCCGCGTGTGCGACCGAACGCATCAACCGCACCGGATCCGCGCTGGAACAGCGGCGGTGCTGCTGCCGCAGCGCCGTCGCCGTCGCCAGGCGCGCCCGGTGGCTCGTTCCTCGGTACGGCTGCGGCGTCTGCTGCCGGCGTGATCGGCGGCGCGCTGCTACTCAACTCGATAAGTTCGATGTTCGGTCATCATGGCGGCGGCAGCGCTTTCGCGGGAGTGCCGCCGACCGGCTCACCGTCGGACAGTAACGCCTCCGGCAGCGATCTCTCGCGCGATGCAGGTTTCAATGATGTCGGACGCAGTGCGCGCAATGACACGCAGCCGGCCGGGCTCCTCGGCAATGACGACTCCGGTGATGAGTCCGACTTTGGTGATGACGCCCTCGACAGCGACACCGGCGGAGATTTCGGCGGCGGCGACAGCGCCTGAGTGCCTACAACACCACGACCTTCGTGCCGACCTTTACGCGATCGTAGAGGTCGATGACATCGGTGTTGCGCATGCGGATGCAGCCGGACGACACGTTTTGACCGATCGTCCAGGGCTCGTTCGAGCCGTGGATACGGTACAGCGTCGAGCCGAGATACATCGCGCGCGCGCCCAAGGGATTGTTCGGACCACCGGCCACGAAATGCGGCAGATACGGTTGCCGCCTGATCATTTCATCGGGCGGCGTCCAGTCCGGCCATTCTTTCTTCGCCGACACCGAATGACGGCCTGACCACGTAAAGCCCGGGCGGCCGACGCCAATGCCGTAACGGATCGCGCGCCCTTCGGGCTCGACCAGAAAGAGGAAGTGGTTTGGCGTATCGATGACGACGGTGCCCGGCGCTTCCCTTCCGTCGTACGCTACTTCCTGACGGAAGAACCGTGGATCGATCCGTCGATCCTGGCGGTCGACGGGCTCGTAATTCGCCTGGCGATCGTCATCACGGCGATAGTAGTTCTGTTCCGGCGGCGGCCCGAACCATTGCTGCGATCTTTGCCGGTACTGCTGGTTCGAATCGCCAAACAGGAATTCGATGAATCCCCCGCCAAAGTTGCCCTGCATCGGCGGCTGCGATTGGGCCACCACCGCCGGCGCATCCTCGACAGGCTCGGGAGGTGCGGCAAATATCGACTGCGCAAACGCGGGATCCGAGAGAGAGGCTATTGCAAGACCGAGCAGGAACGAGCACCGCATCGACATACCTTCCAGTTTCACTCGTGTTTTCGAGTAAAGGCGGAAAGGCACACCGATTGGTAAATTGGCGTAAACCACGATTCGACATGGTAAACGCCCGGTTTCCGGGCGATTTCCAGTCAACCTCCTTTGCCCCTGCAACCCAGCGTTAATGCAGTCTCGCTAAGACCATCGCCGTCATGCGTGGGGCGTCAGGCGTGCAGCGCAAAGTATTTCGCGTCGAGGAGTTAGCCGGAGGCGGTCACGCCGCAATTGCCGGCGGACAGCACGACCACGGGCTGAGTGGCGATGCGGGCGATCCGCATCCCCGGCCTGCGGCCGATTCGATGATGGCGCACGAACTCTCAGCCATCCATTCGGCCATAGCGCGCAACATGCAGGAACTTTCAGTGCTCATCAACGACGGGAATGACCGGCGAATGGCACGCGCGGCCGGCGAACTCGGCGCCGCCATCGAGGGCATGGAAAAGGCCACACAGAAAATTCTTGCGTCGGCTGAGGTCATCGACGATTGCGCGCGCGCCCTCGCCGCAGCATTGAGCGATGACTACCACCATGGTCTGGCGGAAGATGTGCAGGACCGTGTGGTCGGCATCTATGAAGCTTGCAATTTTCAGGATCTCGCCGGCCAGCGGATCGGCAAGGTGATCACGCTGCTGATCATGATCGAGGAGAGGCTGGCCGCTATGATCGCGCGCAACAGCGCCCAACCCGGTGAAGCGACCAGGCCCGCGCCGCGCACCGGCCTTATCAACGGGCCCCGGCTCGATGGCGCGGACGGCCACGCCAGCCAACATGATATCGACGCGATGTTTGCCTAGGCCGGCCGACGGATCACGGTAAAACAGATCAGCGCAATCGATGCAAAACCGGCGGCAAGTGCCAGCGCCGCCGGATCAGACGCGCGTTCGACGACGAACGCCATCACCAGCGGCGCGGCCGACTGCATCACCAGGAATGGCGCAGCAAGACGGCCCATCAAACGGCCGTAACCGGACGCACCGAACAGCGCGAGCGGGACCGCGCCGCGGGTAATAGTGACGAGGCCATTGGCGCCGCCGAACATCAGCGCGAAGGCCGCCGCGGTGCCCGTCGATACGCCCAACAGCGCCAACATGACAAAGGCACACAGCAGACTGCTCAAGGCAAAACGAACCACCCACAGCGGATGCAGATCGCGACCAAAGGTGAATTCGATCAGCCGCGCGCCGACTTGTGCCGGCCCAAACAATGCGCCAATCCACACCACCGTCCCGGCATCGATACCACTGCGTCCGAAAATCGCCAGCAGGTGCGCTGAGAGACCGGAAGGAACGAACGCGTACAATGCGAATGCGGACGCCACCAGGATGAATGGCAAGCCGTGCGGCGGCAGCGCCTTGACCGGCTCCTTTTGCCCGTCCTGCAGCGGCACATCGGCCTCGAAGCGGCTGCGCGGCAGCGCAAGCGCATGAAGAGGCGCTGCAACACAGGCAAGAAGCGCCGCATAGACAAGATAAGTGCCGGTCCAGCCAACACGCTCGATCAGCAAATGAGTGACTGGCCAGCTCACGGTCGAGGCGAAGCCGCCGGCAAGCGTCAGCGCGGTAATCGGCCGGCGCGCACCGAGCCCGAATATGCGGCCAAGGGTGGCGAACGCAGAATCATAAAGGTTTGCTGCCATGGCGACGCCGAGCACCATCCAGACAGCGTAGTAGGCGACCGGATGGCTCGCATGCACGATCAGAAACAGACCAAGCGCGCCAATCAGCGAGCCGATGGTCATAACAACATGCCCACCGAAACGATCGATCGATCGCCCGACGTAAGGCGCGACCAGTCCCGCGACCAGGAGCCCGACAGAGAATCCACCCATGGTGAAGGAGATCGACCAGCCGCGTTCGGCCGCGATCAACGGCACGATCAATACCGGCGTGTAGAAGATGGTGCCCCATGACAGGATCTGGGTGATCCCGAGCACCGGTACGGCGCGCCAGGGACCCTCGATGAAGTCACGGCGGGCGATCATGGACGAGCCGTTGCGAGTGACGATACCTGTATCTCTAGCACGCCGGCGCAATTGCGCTCATGCGTGCCGGGACGAGCGGATCGTCATTGCGGCTTTGGTGGCGGCGCCGTTCTCGGCTTGGGTTTTGGCTTGGTCGCGGCCGTCCTGGCGCCCTCCCCGCCGCAGCGGACATAGACCATGGTGCCGTAGCGACCTTGAACTTCCGAATCCATCCAGCGCAGGATCAGTATGCGGCCGTTGAAGGAAACAACTTCCCGATCCTGAGCACCGCCAACTTCGCCATCGGCCGGACCGATGAAGGTCTTCCCGCCGGGACCGCCTCTCAAGCGCAGCTCGGTTGGCGTCGCCTCATCGGCAAGATGCATCATGACGCCGCCGCTGGGACCAAGCGTGATCACGTATGGCTGCTTGCACTGCCCGGCGGCCGCAGCCTCCGTGCGCGCACGATCCTCGTCCTTGTGATAGGCGGCGAGCCCCCAGCGTCCAACGATATCCTGCGGCGGGAAAGCTGGTGGCAGCGCGGGTCCGCCTGTCGGCGCGGCCGGCTGCTCGAGTGTTGGCCCGGTCGCGCAGCCGGACAGCCCAAGCGCGAAGATCCCGATAATGAAAACAGCTGACAATGAGGGACGATTTGAGTGGCTCATTCCGGCTCCCGAGCGTGGCAGATTCACGACTTTGGAGTGCATCAACGGACAGTGCAAGCGCACTTTGGGGAAGCCCGTCGGGATTTGGCGGATCCTTGCCTTGACACCCGGGCGCAGAGGCAATATTTCCCGGGCAGCGATTGGCACTCCTTTCTGACGAGTGCTAAAGAACTGAAAAATCGACACTTTTTGTTTCACGAAACGCGCGCTAGCGCACGAGGAAGACCATGGCCAAGACTAAATTCCGTCCACTGCACGACCGCGTGGTCGTGCGCCGCATCGGTGCCGAAGAGAAGACCAAAGGTGGCATCATCATTCCCGATACCGCTCAGGAAAAGCCGCAGGAAGGCGAGGTCATCGCTGTTGGACCTGGCGGCCGTGACGAGAGCGGCAAGCTTATTCCCATCGACGTGAAACCCGGTAGCCGCGTGCTGTTCGGCAAGTGGTCGGGCACCGAGGTCAAGCTGGACGGCGAGGAACTCCTGATCATGAAGGAGTCCGACATCATGGGCGTCATCGCCTGACATCTCATCAGAATTCAACGGAGTAGTTTGAAATGGCTGCCAAAGACGTAAAATTTTCCGGCGACGCGCGCGATCGTATGCTCCGAGGCGTCGACATCCTCGCCAATGCGGTGAAAGTGACGCTCGGCCCGAAGGGCCGCAACGTCGTGCTCGATAAATCATTCGGCGCGCCACGCATCACCAAAGACGGTGTGACGGTCGCAAAGGAAATCGAGCTGGAAGACAAGTTCGAGAACATGGGCGCCCAGATGCTTCGTGAAGTTGCCCAGAAGACCAATGATCTGGCTGGCGACGGCACAACAACTGCAACGGTGCTGGCGCAGGCAATCGTGAAGGAAGGCGCCAAGTCGGTTGCCGCCGGCATGAACCCGATGGATCTCAAGCGCGGCATCGATATCGCGGTCAGCGCCGTGGTCAAGGACATCGAGAAGCGCGCCAAGAAAGTGAGCTCCTCGGCGGAAGTCGCCCAGGTTGGCACCGTCTCATCGAACGGCGACGCCAACATCGGCAGCATGATCGCCAAGGCAATGCAAAAGGTCGGCAACGAGGGCGTCATTACCGTCGAGGAAGCCAAGGCGATGGAGACCGAGGTCGAAATCGTCGAGGGCATGCAGTTCGACCGCGGCTATATCTCCCCCTACTTCATCACCAACGCCGAGAAGATGCTGGCTGAGCTCGAGGATGCCTACATCCTCCTGCACGAGAAAAAGCTCTCCGGCTTGCAGTCCATGCTTCCTGTGCTGGAAGCGGTGGTGCAATCGGGCAAGCCCCTCGTCATCATCGCCGAGGACGTCGAGGGCGAAGCGATTGCCACACTGGTGGTCAACAAGCTTCGCGGCGGACTAAAGGTCGCGGCGGTAAAGGCTCCCGGCTTCGGCGATCGCCGCAAGGCCATGCTGGAGGACATCGCAATCCTCACGGGAGGCCAGCTGATCTCCGAAGACCTCGGTATCAAGCTTGAGAATGTGACGACCGCCATGCTTGGCCGCGCCAAGAAGGTCATCATCGAGAAGGAAAAGACCACCATCGTTCACGGCGCCGGCAAGAAGCCCGACATCGAGGCCCGAGTCGGCCAGATCAAGGCGCAGATCGAGGAAACCACCTCCGATTACGACCGTGAGAAGCTGCAGGAGCGTCTGGCGAAGCTCGCCGGCGGTGTTGCGGTGATCCGTGTTGGCGGAGCCAGCGAGATTGAGGTGAAGGAAAAGAAGGATCGCGTCGAAGACGCGCTCAATGCCACCCGCGCCGCAGTCGAGGAAGGCATCGTACCGGGCGGCGGTGTCGCCTTGCTGCGCGCAAAAAAGGCGGTGGGGCGCATTCACGATGAGAATCCGGACGTCCAGGCCGGCATCAACATCGTGCTCAAGGCCCTTGAGGCACCGATCCGCCAGATCGCCGAAAACGCCGGCGTGGAAGGCTCCATCGTGGTCGGCAGGATTTCTGAAGAGAAGTCGGAAACCTACGGCTTCGACGCCCAGACCGAGAAGTATGTCGACATGGTTGATGCCGGCATCATCGATCCGGCCAAGGTCGTGCGTACGGCCCTGCAGGATGCGGGCTCGGTTGCCGGTTTGCTTGTGACCACTGAAGCGATGGTCGCCGAACTGCCGAAAGAGCCGGCCCCGGCAATGCCGCCCGGCGGCGGCATGGGTGGCGGAATGGGCTTCTAACGTTCGATATCGAACACGAAGGGCGCGGCGCAAGCCGCGCCCTTTTTATTTGCGCTGATCAATGATCGCTGACGCGGAACTTGAGAGTCTTCGGTCCTTCCAGCACGATGCCTTCGCCGTCCCGGCGCCAACCGCTGACCTGCGAAAGCACCGCGAGCAATTCCTCGTCCGCCTGCATGCGCTCGGGCGTGCACTGGCCGGCGCTCATCATCTCGGGCTGGCCTTCAGGCAAAGGTCCGGCCTCGATCTTCATGGCCGTATCGGACATTTCTATCCGACCGGGTACGGTCCTGCACCACAGATCAATTCGCGCATTGCCGTTCGGCTCGACGGTCAGAAGCGGCATCCGCTTTCCCGGACGCATCGGCGCGGCATCGAGCAAGAGGTCCTGATCGAATGGAAACGGCTCGGCCGCAATGCCCGTCCCACACGCCCAAAATACGAGAATCGCGGCAACGGCGCCGCGCACAGGAACGCCTCTCGTCATTCTGCCTCGGCGAGTTGCTTCACAAGAGCGCGCGCGGTCCGCAGCAACCGTTCATCGCGTCCAGGCGCGCCGACCAGCTGAACACCGATCGGAAGACCATCACTGTTGGCCAAAAGCGGCAGATTGAGGGACGGGAATCCGACAAGGCTCCAGAGCGAGCAAAAGACCGGATCGCCGGTCGCCTCGAGCCCCAGCGGAGCGATGCCGCTGGCGGACGGCGTAATGATCGCGTCCGCAAACTGCTCGAAGATGCCGAGCATGCCCTCGGCATAGCGCTCGGCATCTCGCAACGCTGCCAGGTATTGCGTGGCCGTTACCCTGCGGCCCTCCTCGATCAGTTCGCGGAAGGTCCTGCTCGTCTCGCCGCCCTTGTCGATGCATTGCCCAAGGTTGTGCGCCATCTCGACGGCCATGATGGCGCGTTGCGCGCTCCATGCATCGCGATACAGATCCGGCAGATCGATCTCGCGCGCGCGGACCTCCTTGGCGAGACCCTCGATCGCGTCGCGCGCATCGGCGTCGGCCTTCTCCCACATTGGCGTGCGCACCAACGCAAAGCTCGGCGGAATCGGCGGCGCCTCAGCCGCGCTGGCGCGAAATCCCGGCGATGCATAGGGACGCGAGTCGGGATCGGCGGCATCCTGACCCGCGAGGACATCGAGAATCAGTGCGAGGTCGTCAACCGAGCGTGCGAAAGCGCCGACATGATCGAGCTTGCGTGACAGCGTCAACGCGCCGGCGCGCGAGATCAATCCGTGCGTCGGCTTGATCCCGAACACGCCGCAGAATGCGGCCGGACGGATCACCGATCCATTGGTCTGCGATCCAATGGCCAAAGGCACCATGCCTGCCGCCACCGCCGCGGCCGACCCCGACGATGAGCCGCCCGGCGTCCGCTTCAGGTCGCGCGGATTTCGCGTCGGCCCCGGATTGAAATAGGCAAACTCGGTGGTCACCGTCTTGCCGATGATGACGGCTCCCGCTTCGCGCAGCTTGCGGACAGCGGCGCAGTCGGCATCTGGCCGGCGCCCCGCAAAAATCGGCGAACCGCATTCGGTCGGATAGTCCGCGGTGTCGAAGATGTCCTTGATTCCGACGGGAATGCCGTGCAGCGGCCCGGTGCGCTCGCCACTGGCCTTGCTGCGATCGAGCGCACGCGCCTGCTCCAGCGCGTGCTCCGGATCCAGATGGACGAAAGCGTGGACTTCGCTGTCGACAGCCGCAATCCGCTCCAGGCAGGCGCGCGTATAGTCCTCGGCGGAAATCGCGCCGCGCGCGATTTCCGATGCAGCCTCGATCGCTGTCAGCGCAGTTACGTCAGACGCCATAGAGGTAGTTCGGCAGCCACAGGGTCATGCCCGGCCAGAAATACATGATGATCATGCAAACGATCACGATCAGCATGTACGGCATCATGCCCGCGAAAATCTGATTGAGCGTGACATGCTTGGGAGACACTCCCTTCAGATAGAACGCCGACATCGCCACCGGCGGCGACAGGAACGCCGCTTGCAGGTTCACGAACACCAGCGTGCCCCAGAGCACCGGATCAATATTGAAGTGCTTGAGCAGCGGCAGGAAGATCGGCACGAAAATGACGATGATTTCGGTCCATTCCAGCGGCCAGCCGAGCACGAAAATGATCGCCTGCGAGAGGATCATGAACTGAATGGGTGACATATTGAGCGACAGCACCCATTGCTCAACCAGCGCCTGCCCGCCGAGGATCGCGAACACCCCGGAGAACAGGGCCGAACCGACGAACAGCCAGCACACCATGGCGGTGGTCTTCGCCGTCAGAAACACCGCTTCCTTCGTGCGTTTCCAGTCGAGCGTCCGCGCCTGAATGGCCAGCAGGAACGCGCCTGCCGCGCCGACACCCGCCGACTCGGTCGCGGTCGTTATGCCGAACAGGATGACAGCCAGCACGACGACCGTGAGGATGCCGAGCGGCATGATCGACGTTGACAGCAGCTTGATGACCTCAAGCCGGTCGGCATCCACTCTCCAGTAGTAGCGGAGCTGCCAGAGCGCGCAGATCGCTGCGATGATTCCGAAGTAGAGATAGAAGCCCTCCGGCGGTCCGAGCTCGGCGGCGGTCGCAGGCCCTTTGATCAGGTCAGGCGTGCCCAATTGCTGCACGCCCGTGACCACGGCTTCAGGTCCGACTTGCTGGTGAATGACGACGTACCACCAGGTCAGCCAGAGCGTGCCGCCGACCAGCATGAAAGGCACCAACAACGCGACGAAGTTTGTCAGGAGCATCCCGTAGGAGACACGCCCCTTACCGGTCTCGAGCGCCAGAGCCCGCGACGGGGACACAAGCGCTTTCAACGTGCCTGTAAATGCATTCTTGCCATACGTCGCCGAAAACTTGCGCATCCACTCGGGGACCGGCACTCGCTGCTGCTCTTCTGGCAGCGGCGGAGCAATTTTCGGATCAATCATCGCCCAGCCGATGATATAGACCAAGTAGAGGAATGACAGGAAGAAGCCGGGGAACATCGCGGCCGCATAAAGCTTCACGACGGACTGCCCGGCGACCGCGGCATAGACGATAATCATCACCGACGGTGGAATGAGAATACCGAGCGTGCCACCCGCGGTGATGACGCCGGAAGCGAGTTTGACGTCGTAGCCCGCTTTGAGCATCGGGTTAAAGGCGATGACGCCCATCAGCACGACCACTGCGCCCACCAGCCCCGACGCGATGCCCCAGAAGGTGCACACGATGAGCGTCGCGACGGCAAGTGATGCCGGCACTTTCCGGAACGCGAGCTGGATCGAGTAGAACATCTTGTCGACCAGTGCGCCGCGCTCCATCACGTAACCCATCAAGACGAATAACGGGATCGAGATCAGCACGTCGTTGGTCATCGCACCGTAGGTGCGCTGGACCATCAACTCGAAGACCTTGTTGTCGGTGAAGAGATGGGTCGGATCATAGAAGGCGATGAACCCGAAGAACATGCCGAGGCCCATCAGCGTGAAGGCCGTCGGGAACCCCATCATGATCACAACCACGATGAGAGCGAGCATCAATAGCCCGAGTGCGGGATCACTCATGTGTTCAGATCCCCGCCCATACCGCGCTGACGCGCGGTTTCGTCGATCGCTTTGGCGCGTTCGATGGCGATCTTGCGCGACTCCTCGTCGACATATTCGCTGTGCGCGAGCTGCTCTTCGATCACGTCGGTTTCGGCGACATCGTGGAGCCGGCTTGGCCATTCGCCTGTCTTGAGGCAAACGACAGCGCGGATGATTTCGGCGACGCCTTGCAGCATGACGAGCGCGCCCGCGATGGGGATCACCGTCTTGAAATGGTAGACCGGCGGCCCGTCCGACGTAACGTTGGAATGTTCGGCGATGCGCCAGGAGTCTGCCGCATAGTCAGCGCCGGCGTAAATCAGCGCGGCAATGCCCGGGATGAAGAACACGATATACAGCACGAGATCGAGCCCGGCCTGGGTGCGCGGGCGCATCGAGCTGTAGAGAAAGTCGCCGCGGACATGGGCGTTTTGCGCGAGAGTGTAGGCCCCGCAAAGCATGAACAACGAGCCGTACATCATGTTGTCGGCATCGAAAATCCACGCCGTCGGCGCGTTCAAAATGTAGCGCTTGAACACCTCGACGCAAACGACGGTCATGAGAAGGATGATGAGCCAGGCCGCAGCCTTGCCCACCCACGTGCTGATGCCGTCAATAGTATGAAGAACGTTTTGCACGTTCATAGATGGCAGTCCCCCGTAAGCGAAGCTGATTTAGCAAGTACAAAGCACCATTCCGTTCCCCGCGGAATGGTGCTTTGCCCGATTTAGTGCCCCGTCAGATTGGCGATTTTGCGTTTGGACCGAAGTAGTGGTCGTGCGCCATCTTGCGGTTGGTGATGTAGTCTTGTTCCCATTGGGTTGCCCGCTTGGCGAAGGCAAGCTGCGACTGGATGATCTCCTTGAAGAGCGGATTGCTCACGAGATACTTCTTGGTGACCTCGTCGTAAAGCTCGAGCTGACGCTTGAGAACCGCATCAGGCGTCTTGTAGAACTTCACCTTATCCTGGGTTTGCAGGGTGATGTAGTCCTGCGAGTTGCGGTCGATCGCTTTCCACTGCATGTCCTGAGAGCAGGCTTCGACGGCACCTTCAATGATCGCCTGGAGTTTCGGCGACAATGCCTTGAACTTCGTCTTATTGAAGCTGATCTCAAGCTGCTCGGCGTTCTGGTGGTAGCTTTGCAACATGCAGACCTTGGACACGTCGGCAAAGCCGAGTGCGCGATCCGATGAGGCATTGTTAAACTCGGCTGCGTCGAGCAGACCGCGGTCCATGGCTGCCACGATTTCGCCGCCCGGAAGCGCGTTCACCGCAGCGCCCATGGCCGTGAACAGGTCAATCGAGATACCGACGGTGCGGAACTTCAGGCCTTTGAAATCATCGACGGTCTGGATGGGCTTCTTGTACCAACCCAATGGCTGCGAGTAGAGCGGCGCATACGGAAACGACACCACGTCGGCGCCGATGGTTGTGAAGATCTTTTCAAGCAGCGCCTTGCCGCCGCCGTACTTGTGCCAGGAGAGCAGCATGTTGGCGTCCATCCCGTAGCCCGGGCCCGAGCCCCACAGCGCGAGCGCGGTGTTCTTGCCGTAGTGATAGACGAGCACGCCATGTCCGCCGTCGAGCACGCCCTTGGAGACGGCGTCGAGCAGACCGAAGGCCGGCACAACAGCGCCCGCCGGAAGCACCTCGATCTTGAGGTCGCCTCCGGTCATATCGTTGACCTTCTTGCCGAAGTCCTGAGCGTATTCGTGGAAGATATCCTTCGACGGCCATGTGCTCTGGAACCGCATGGCAATCGGCCCCTGCGCCTTGACAACGCTCGGCGCGACAACAGCAGCCGCGCCGGCGACACCCGCGCCGGTCAGAAATTTGCGGCGAGTTGATGCCGCGGACAGCTTATTATTGGGCATTGTGTTTTTCCTCCCTTGGATCACTACCCCGTGAACATTTTTCGCCGGGTCTTATTCCATGACCCGGCCTTGACCGGGGATCTGGCAAACCCTTGAAACTTAATCGTACGGGCTGTGGCGACCGGAAGCAATATTGGGCAGCTTTTGGGGTGCCGACGTGCCCGCACGTGAGGACGCCCCCGATATGCCCTTTTTATGCGCAAATCCGGCAAAAAAGATCAATTCCACGCGGCACTAGCCATTAGTAGATAGTGCCGGCCATATAACTTCCGCTGTCTTCCAGTCCGACAGGAGACCTCCCGTGAGAGGCTTATTCTCGACGCTCGCCATCGTGTGGCGAATTGCCAGCCCGTATTTCTATTCCGAGGATCGCCGCGCCGGCCGCATGTTGTTGGCCGCGGTGATCGTGATCGAGTTGTCGATTGTCGGGATCAATGTGTTGCTCAATTCCTGGAACAACACCTTTTACAACGCGCTGCAGGACAAGGATTGGAACGCGTTCGTTTATCAACTCGGCTATTTTTGCGTGCTTGCAACCATTTATATCCTGCTCGCCGTTTATCAACTCTATCTCAATCAATGGCTTCAGATCCGCTGGCGGCGCTGGCTCACTCAAACTTATCTCGAGCGCTGGCTGGCCAGCGCCAATCACTACCGCATGCAATTGCTTGGTGACGCGGCGGACAACCCCGACCAGCGCATTGCCGACGACGTCAAGGAATTCATTGATTCCGGCACGACCGGGGTCGGTATCCTTCCAATCGGACTCGGCCTGCTGAACTCAATCGTCACACTCGGTTCCTTTGCGGTGATCCTGTGGAACCTGTCCGGAACCGCACCGTTGCATCTGTTCGGTACGACATGGGCAATTCCTGGCTATCTGTTCTGGGCGGCGCTGATTTATGCCGTCATCGGCACCGTGCTCACTCATTTGGTCGGCCGCGCGCTCACCGCGCTCAATTTCCAGCAACAGCGCTACGAAGCGGATTTCCGCTTCAATCTGGTACGGGTGCGTGAAAATTCCGAGCAGATCGCCCTGCTCGATGGCGAGCAGACCGAGCGCAGCCGGTTGCTCACCCGGTTCGGCAATATCGTGGCGAATTGGCTCGCCATCATGTCGCGCCAGAAGAAGCTCACCTTTCTGACAGCCGGTTACGGGCAGGTCTCTTCGGTTTTTCCATTTGTGGTCGTCAGCCCTGCCTATTTCGCCGGCGCGATCCAACTCGGCGGCTTGATGCAGACGTCGTCGGCCTTTGGCAGCGTGCAAGGTGCTCTTTCATTCTTCGTCACGGCCTATCGATCGCTCGCCGAGTGGCGCGCTGTGATCGAGCGGCTCGCGGGCTTCGATGAATCGATCGCCAACGCGAAGGCAGCCGCCATCAACCCGCCTGTCATCACGCTCGCGCCGAGCGAAGCAGCCACCGTCAGTTTCGAGGACCTGTGCGTGCGACTGCCACACGGTGCACCGCTGGTTACCGCCAGCGGCCTTTCGATCAAGCTCGGCGAGCGCGTGTTGGTGAGCGGTCCTTCCGGTACCGGCAAGTCCACGCTGTTCCGTGCGCTGGCCGGTGTCTGGCCGTTTGGCAGCGGCACGATCACCGTGCCGAAGAATGCGCGCATGATGATCCTGCCGCAGCGGCCATACTTCCCGATTGCACCGCTCGCCGCCGCGGTTGCTTACCCGGCTGAGCCCGGGACCTTCGATGCCGGCAAAGTGGCGGAGCTCATCGCTGCTGTCGGCCTGCCTGCGCTTGCCGGCCGAATCGAAGAGGAAGCCCATTGGAACCGCATGCTGTCGATTGGCGAGCAGCAGCGGCTTGGCATCGCGCGCGCCCTTCTTTACGCGCCGGACCACCTGTTTCTGGACGAGGCGACTGCATCGCTCGACGAGCCGGGCGAGGCCACGCTCTATCAGTTGCTGGATCGCAGGCTTGCCAACGCCACCATCGTATCGATCGGTCACCGCGCAACACTTGCGGCGTTCCACAAACGCCGGCTGGCGTTCAACCGCGAAGGTGATCACTACGCCGTGCGGGAGGCGAGCCTCGCGCCGGTCGCGTAAGTGAAAACCCGGACGGCCCGCAAAAAGAGAAAGGGCGGCGACCGATCACGGCCGCCGCCCCTTCCGGGACAGATCTAGCTCAGTTGAATTCCTACTTCAGGCTGCCGAGCGTGAGGTCAGCCGACAGTTTCGCAACAAAGGCCGCGCCGCACCAGCTGGAGCCAGCGCCACCCGTATTGATGGGAGTGACGTTACCGAAGCCCCTCGCAGTCGGATCGCTGGTGAAGGCGTTGCAGTCACCTTTGCTCAGGTCGGTGTCGTAGTAGCGCAGATCGAGCGTAAACACCTTCCAGGTAAACCCGAGGCCAACGTTCCAGGTGCTATAGTCAGAGTAGGGAATTCCGTTAGGAAAGTTTCCCGGAATTATCCCATTGAATGTGCCGTAGAATGCATCGCTGGTGCCCAGCCACTGATGGCCGAATTCACCCGACACGTACCAGCCGAAGGGGCCAATCGCCATTTTCTCAGGCGCGGTGAACTTGATTGTGCCCGACAGATATTCGCCATCGGCGCCCGTATTCAGGAAGTTCGGCGAATAATAGAAGTTTGCGCCGAAGGCCCAATCGGTCCAGGTGTATCCGACCTTGCCGTAGACTTCGTAGAAGCTGGCGACCGATTTGGCGGCGTTGCCATTGATCGGTATAGCACCCCAGCAATCACCCGTACCTCCCAAAGAGTTCACGGGTTGCAGCGGGCCACCGCCGTAGCATTGGCCACCCGGGTAGTAATAATACCAATAGCCGACGTCGAACGTGAGCGGGCCCCACGTCGAGCGGACACCGCCGTAGAAGTCGATTTCGGCAGCCGCGTTATTGGCGAACTTGATGCTCTCGCCGGAGATGCCGGCATAAAGCTGCCAGTTCGAATTGATATTGTAGCGCGGCTCAAAGTATGCCGCGACCGAACCCTTGTGCCCCGACTGGGTCACACCGCGGAAGATGTAGTCATTCATGATGGCCGCACCGAAGGCGATATCCCAAGGGCTCGGCGGCGGAGCCGGAGCGACGACCTTGGGAGCCTTGGCCGGCATGTCAGCCGCCAATGCGGGCGCCGCAGCCGAAACCGCCAGTGCCGCCACAACCGAGAACACAACTTTCTTCATTGAATCTGCCCCTTTTAATTCGACCGGCCGGAGGTTTTGGCCGATCCCCTACTGCTTGCCTGCGCGGAACCGGAAAAGTCCCCGGTTACGAAGCCGGTTCGGCGCGTTCTGACTGCATTACGGTAAATTTAGACCTGTGACAGCCCACCGCGGCAAGCCAAAAACGGCGGCAACTGCCGCCTTTTTAGGCGAATCCGACCTCTATCGACAAAAAGATGCCGCCTGTTGCGTGAATGTCACAAATTCATCCCGCCAGGCGGTCCTTGAGGCCCAAAGAAAGCCGTAGCGACCGCTCGCCGCAAAAGTTTTCCACATCGGTCCGGGTAGCAGCGAGCGGTTCTGTGGCTCCAGTGAGTCGGATCAGGCCGCCGCCGCCTTTTTGCGGTTGGCCTCGAGCCGCGAGTCGACCAGCGCGACAATGCCGTCGATCACCGGGTGGCTGAGCCCTTTTTGCCTGGCGATCAGCTGCACCAACTTGTCGGCGCGTTCGATATTGGGCGCGCCGTTCTGCAGAGCGCGCGCGGCAGACGCCGGGCGCGTAAGGCTTTGCGCCGCGGCAGCATATTTCTCGAATGGCACCAGGTCGCCTGGCGCTGCGCCGAGTTTGACGCAAAGGTCGAATACGAAATTGTAGACCGAACGCGACTCCTCGATGTTCGAGTGCACGGCTTCCTGCGCCGTGCGCATGCCATCCTTGGTGATGCAGCGGTAGTTGCCGGCAAGCAGCATCGACCACTTCGCGAGCGGCACGAAAATCGAATCGTGCACGCGCAATTTCACCGGCAATTCGATCTTGCCTTCGGGCGCGTCGAAACGAACGGCATCGATGTCCTTTTCGAGCTGTCGCAGAATGGCGGTGTGCATGTCGTTATCGAACTTGGCCACCTTGAAATTGGTCGGCAACGTCACCTGCAGCACGTTGACTTTTTCCTCGGGCGGTCGGATTGCCTGCGGGTCGGGGCTGCACAAGGTCAGCAGGCCCGGATCGAAATTGTCCCACACGGTCGGGTCGGTATAGGCCGGCTTGAGCGCATCGTAATTGAGGCCGGGAATGCGCTTCACGTACGGAAGCGGCGGCATGTTCATGATCGACATGCAGGGCACTTTCGATCTCGCCACCGCGTCGAGCAGTTCGCGCACGCCGGGCGAACGGTATTGCGGCTCCTGCATGGCGAGGCCAACAAGATCGTAATCTTTCGGATTGACGCCTCCAGCGCCGCCGGCGCTCACCTTGCCGGGCAACTTCCGCGAGTCGATCTCGACCTGGTCCTTGCGGCCCTTCACCGGCATCCGCACGCGGAAGCCTTCGGCGTTGATCAGATCCGCTTCTGCCGGCAGGCAGACCAGATGGACCGAATGACCGCCGTACAGGATTTTGGAGGCAAGCAGCGATCCATAAGACGCGCCCATGATCAGAATTTTGTAAGTTGCCGACATTGCGGCCTCCCTTATCGTTTGTTCGTAAAAACCCAAAGAGTTTCGGCCCTTAGGGCCATCAATCTCGTGGCCGGCATGCTATGCGGCCCGTCCTGTCGATGCAATCGGGGGACAGTCGTTTGATTTTCCATGCACCAGCCCCATCCGGACTGGCTGCGCCGAAGTTCTAGGCTGTCGAGGCCGCGCCCCTGACCAGCGCGGCGAGTGGTTCGGGCGCCGGACCCCCGGTTGCCCAATCGAGCAATTCGACTGTGTGCACGACCGGGACTGCGGTACCGCCAGCAAGTTGCGTGATGCAGCCGATATTGCCCGCCGCGATTACATCGGGTGTAAGGCGCTCGATGTTGGCAACCTTGCGTGCACGCAATTGCTCCGCCAGCACCGGCTGGAGGATATTGTAGGTGCCGGCCGAACCGCAGCACAGGTGACCTTCAGGCACGTCCTTGACCACGAAACCAACCTTGCCAAGCAGCTCCTTGGGTTCGCGCAAGACCTTCTGACCGTGCTGCAGGGAGCAAGCGGCATGATAGGCGATGGTGAGCGGCAATGGAGCGGCGACTTCCCGTATATCGAGCGTCGCCAGGTATTCGGTGATGTCGCGTGCGCGTGCTGAAATGCGGGCGGCCTTGGCGGCGTAGACCGGCTCGTTGCGCAGCATGAATCCGTAATCCTTGATGGTTGTGCCGCAACCGGAGACGGTGACGAGGATGGCGTCGAGCCCTGCCCCTTCAAGCTCGTGTATCCATGCATCAATATTGTTGCGAGCCTGGGACAACGCCTCGTCCTCGCGCCCCATGTGGTGCACGAGCGAGCCGCAGCAGCCTTCGCCTGCGGCGACCACCACCTCAACCCCGTGACGGTTGAGCAGGCGGATGGCGGCCTCAATGGTTGAAGGCGCCAGCACGGGATTGATGCACCCGGACAACAGCGCCACCCGCCCGCGACGCCTTCCTTCCGCGGGATAGACCTTGCCGATGCGCTCGACCGGCGGCGCCGGCTTTCGGCGCGGGGTGAGCCGGAGCATGGCGGCGAGCCGGCGAAAACCCAGGAGATCAAGCACCGGTGCGAAAGGCCGCGCGATCAGCCCGGCCACGACAGCAAGGCGGAAAAGGCCCACGTCGGGCAATACGCGCACAAGCAGCGCGCGCAACGCGCGATCGACGATCGGACGCTTGTAGGTCTTTTCGATGTGCTCGCGCGCGTGGTCGACCAGATGCATGTAGTGCACACCGGAGGGACATGTGGTCATGCAGGCGAGACACGACAGGCAACGATCGACATGCTTGACCACCTCTCGCGTGGCCGGTTTGTCCTGCTCCAGCATCTCCTTGATCAGGTAGATGCGCCCGCGCGGCGAATCGAGCTCGTCGCCAAGCAATACGTAGGTCGGACAGGTTGCGGTGCAGAATCCGCAATGCACGCAGGCGCGCAGGATTTTTTCCGAGGCGGCGACCTGCGGATCTTTCAACTGCGCGAGAGTGAACGAGGTTTGCATCAGCTACACACCCGCCCACATGCGACCGGGATTGAGCACGCCCGTTGGATCGAAACTTTCCTTCACGCGCTTGCCCAAGGCGCGCGTGGCGGCATCCTCCGGCGCGAAGACCTCGATCGCAGCTCGCACCGCGGCCGGAGCGCGTACCAGCGTGGCATGACCGCCGAGTACGGCCACGGCACGGCGGATCGCGGCGGCATCGGGCTCATCTGCCAAGGGCATCGCGACCCATACAAGACCGCCGGCCCAGTCGTAGAACATTTGCGCCGCCGGCGTGATGGCGGCGGCAATTTCGTGGCCCCGGCTGGGCGCTACCGAAATGCGCCAAAGCGGCCGCGCACGCGCTCCAACCATGGCAAACGGTTTGACGTTCCGGATGCTGCGCCAGAGGGTCCGCGATTTCTGTTCATCGAGAAACTCCACCGGCCCATATTTTTTCAGCAATCCGGCAAGCGCGTGCCTGCGATGCGCAACCGAAGGTGCGAAACCCTCCAGCCGCAGCACCGTCGATGCTTCGGACCTGGGCAGACCATCGAACCAGGAGGCGACGTGATCGGGCAAGTGCGCCGCACCGGAAACATCGCACGATGAGCCCATTGCAGCAGCCATCGCAGCGCAGGCGCGCGCATCGTCAAGACCCGCGACCAGCACGGTGGCCTCGGTCTCGCATTTGGGCAGCACCTTCACGGTGATATCTGTCATGGCCGCGAGCGTGCCCCAGGAACCGGCCAGCAGTTTGCAGAGGTCGTAGCCGGTGACGTTTTTTACAACGCGCCCGCCGGACTTGATCGTTTCTCCGCGGCCAGTAACCGCAGTGACGCCCAGGAAATGATCGCGTGCGGCACCGGATTTAATCCGGCGTGGACCGGACAAGTTGCCGGCGATCGTACCGCCCAGCGTGCCCCGGTTCGCTTCGCCATCAAGCAGCGGCCCGTAGTCGATGGGCTCGAAAGCGAGCTCCTGGTTGTTCTTCTCAAGCAGCGTCTCGATTTCGGCGAGCGGCGTGCCGGCGCGAGCCGAGAGCACGAGTTCGGCCGGCTCATACAGGGTGACGCCGCTCAGTTCCGAGAGATCGAGGGTGAGGTCCGTCTGGCTCGGCCGCCCAACAGCGCGCTTGGTCCCCTGTCCGGCGAGCTCGAGCGCCTTTTCGTTGCCGAGCGCCCAGCGCACGGCCTCTCCGACCTCTTTCGCGTCACGGGGTTTCAGGGTGTCAGCCATTACGCAAATACATTCATTCCGCCGCCCGCGCAGTGGGCTCCCGAACGAAGGCCGGCATGATTTCGCGGGCGAAACGGCGCAGCTGGTCCAAACCGCCGGCAATCGTGAGCAGCACGTAGGAAACACCGGCACCGCGCAATGCTTCGATCATGCGAACAATCTCGTCGGGCGTGCCGTAGAGCGCGTTCTCCTCCGTGGCGCCCGCTTTGTCAGCGTAAGCCAGCACATGTGATCCGGTTTTCGCCGAAGGATCGCGCGAAACATTGATGGTACGTCTGGTGTATTCAGCCTGACGCACCAGCGCGGCTTGCTTGTCGGCACTATCCTTCGCCACGTAGAGCTGGCGCGCGACCGTTACCTGCATCGGATCGAACACGCCGCTGCTTGCTTCGCGTTCGGCTTTGTAAATGGCAATGCGCTCGCCGAGCGCCGCAGGCGAAGCGTACTGGTCGAGAATGAGATTGAACCCGCGGGCAGCGGCACGCCTGATCGAATGTGGGTTGCCGGCGGCGACCCACAGCGGCGGATGGGGCCTTTGCGCCGGTGGCGGCTCAACGACGATATCCTCGAAGTGCCAGAAACGGCCCTTGTGCGAGAAGCGTTCGCGCGTGGTCCAGGCGCGTGTCATCACTTCGATCGCTTCCTCGAAGCGCGCTTCGGCCTCCTCGGATGCAATCTGAAATCCCTTGAATTCGCTGTGGCGGTAACCCTTGCCGACGCCGAGATCGAGGCGGCCACGGGACAGCAGATCGAGCGTCGCCGCCTCTTCGGCCAGCAATACCGGATTGTGCCACGGCGGCACGATCACGGCCGTGCCAAGCCGCAGGGTCGTGGTGCGCATGGCCAAGGCAGCGAGCAGCATCAGCGTGGAGGACACCTGGTTCCAGCCGCTGAAATGGTGTTCGACCGAAAAGCTTGAGTGGAAGCCGAGCGCTTCGGCTTCGACATTGAAGTCGAGGTAGTCAAAAAAGCCGCGCCCCGTCTCGGGACCGAAGCCTGGAACATCCGCTTTGGGTGAACAGAACAAACCGAAACGCATTACTAAAACCTCGGAATGTCGGGAAACGGCACCCTGCCGGCATGCACGTGCAGGCGTCCCAGTTCGGCGCAGCGATGCAGCTGCGGGAAGACCTTGCCGGGATTGAGCAGTCCCTTGGCATCGAAGGCACATTTAACGCGTTGCTGCTGGTTGAGATCGATCTCGGTGAACATCGTGGGCATCAGGTCGCGCTTCTCCACGCCGACGCCGTGCTCACCGGTCAAAACGCCCCCGACCTCGACGCAGAGCTTGAGAATTTCTGCGCCAAACTCCTCGGTCTTCTCCAGCTCGCCGGGGACATTGGCGTCATAGAGAATGAGGGGGTGCAGATTGCCGTCGCCGGCATGAAACACGTTCGCGACACGCAGCCCATATTTTGCGGACATCTCTTTCATGCGCTTGAGCACAAGCGGCAACTGCGCGCGCGGGATCGTACCATCCATGCAGTAATAGTCGGGCGAGATGCGCCCAACGGCCGGGAATGCCGCCTTGCGTCCGGCCCAGAACAGTTCCCGCTCGTCTTCGGAGCGCGAGGCTTTGCACGAGACCGCGCGGCAGTCGCGCGTGATCGCATTGACGCGCTCGATCAGGTACTCGACTTCGGCTGCGGGCCCGTCGAGCTCAACGATCAGCAAGGCTTCGACATTGAGCGGATAGCCGGCGTGGGCGAATTCCTCGGCCGCGGCGATTGCGGGGCCATCCATGATTTCCATGCCACCCGGGATAATTCCGGCGCCGATAATCCGTGAGACGCATTCCCCGGCGTCTTCCGACGTCGGAAAGCCGACCAGCATCGCGCGCGCAGTCTCCGGCTTTCTCAAGATACGCACCGTCACCTCTGTGACGACGCCCAGCAGGCCTTCCGACCCGTTGATGATACCGAGCAGATCGTAGCCGGCGGCATCGAGATGCTTGCCGCCGAGACGCAGAACTTCGCCGGTCATCAGCACAATTTCGCAGCCCAGAACATTGTTGGTGGTCATCCCGTATTTGAGGCAGTGTACGCCGCCGGAATTTTCCGCCACGTTGCCGCCGATCGTGCAGGCAATCTGCGACGATGGATCCGGAGCATAGTAAAAGCCCGCACCGGCAACCGCGCCGGTGACTGCAAGGTTGGTGACGCCCGGCTCAGCCACGACGACACGATTCTCGAAATCGATTTCACGGATTCGATTGAACTTGGCCATGCCAAGCAGCACACCATCGGCGAGCGGCAGCGCACCGCCGGACAGCGACGTCCCCGCCCCTCGCGGGACCACCTTGATGCCCTCGCTGTGGCAATAGCGGAGGATTTCGGCGACCTGTTCGGTGGTTTCCGGTAGTACCACCACCATGGGCAGCTGGCGGTAGGCGGTGAGCCCGTCGCTCTCGTACGGGCGCATTTCGCGCTCAGCCGCAATGACACCCTCGCCTGGAACGATGGTCCGGAGGACGGCAACGATGCGTTCACGGCGATCAAGGACCGCCCCATCCGGTTCCGGCATCCGCACAGACATTCCGCGAACTCCCACTCGTGCGGCCCACGATACCAGCCATTTGACGCGTTACACAAAGGGCTGGCAAAACCCACCGGAAACCCGGCCATGCCCAAAGGCGTTGGCCCGGGGGCGGCTTCAAGAAACGTCATAACGGGAGCATCATGATGAAATCGGTACTTGCGGCGGCTGTGGTCATGGCCGCGATGATTCAGTTCGCGCAGGCTCAGGACGTGGCGGCCGGCGAACAATCCTTCAAGAAGTGCTTCCCCTGCCATTCCGTCGGTGAAGGCGCCAAGAACAAGGTAGGTCCGGTCCTTAACGGTCTTGACGGCCGTCATTCCGGGACAGTGGCCGATTTCACTTATTCCGACGCCAACAAGAACTCCGGCATTACCTGGAACGAGGAGATCTTCAAGGACTACATCAAGGACCCGCGCGCCAAGATTCCGAACACCAAGATGATCTTCCCCGGCATCAAGAATGAAAAAGAGGCCGGCGACCTGTGGGCCTATCTCAAACAGTACGGTCCGGACGGCCAAAAGAAGTAAGCTAGACAGTCAGACCGAAACAGGAGCGATCAGAGGCGACAGGCATTTGACCTTGGGCGAGGCCATATTGGGGGCATCAAAATCATGACACCATCGAGCACGATCGCTCGGTCAGGAGATTTACATCATGATCAAGGACATTGTCGTCAACCTGGGCCTCGGCGCCCATGATCCGGCCGGCGATTATGCGGTTTCCGTGGCGGAGATTTTCGAGGCCCACGTTCTTGGCATCGCCGTCTCATACGATCCGGTCATTCCCGGCACCGTGATGGGCGGTATTCCGCCGGAAATCATCGAAAGTCAGCGCGTAGAATCCTCCACGAAAGCGCGTACGGCCATTGCCCGCTTCGAGCAGGCCGCCAAACGCGCAGGCATTTCGGCGGAGAGCCGCACGATAAGCGCCAGCATTTCAGGTGCCGCCGATCAGATCGGCCGCATCGGCCGTCGTTTCGACCTGGTCATTGTCGGCCAGCCGGATCGGCAGAAATCATTGCCGGACGAAGTGGTCGACGAAGGCGTGCTGTTCGAGTCCGGTCGCCCCGTCATCTTCGTGCCATTCATACAAAAGGGCGGCATAAAGCTCGATCGCACCATGATTTGCTGGAACGGCGGTCGTGCCGCCGCCCGTGCCGTCGCCGACTCAATGCCGCTTTTGAAAAAGGCAAAGCAGGTGGAGATCGTCGTCATCTCCGATAAACCGGCCAGGCAGGACGAAGTGCCCGGTGCCGATCTTGGTCAGCACCTCGCCCGCCATGGTCTTAACGTGGCCGTCAAGCGCATCACATCGCCCGACATCGACGTACCGTCCACGATCCTGTCTTATGCTGCGGATTCCTCCGCCGATATGATCGTGATGGGCGGCTACGGGCACTCGCGTTTGCGAGAGTTCGTGCTTGGTGGCGCTACACGCGGCCTGCTTGAATCAATGACGGTGCCCGTACTGATGTCACATTAGGGCTTCATTTCCCTCATTCTTGTCCTCGGCTGCGCAGGGGACCGGCTCCCGAACCCGCGGGAAATACAGGAATGCTTGAACTCCACGTCACGCTGCTCGACGGAGAAAAAGTGCTGATCCGGCCTCTCAAGCCGGAGGATGCCGCGCTTTACCCCGACTACCTCGCCGAAGTAACCGCGGACGACCTGCGGATGCGGTTTTTCCTGCCGATGCGCGAAGTCCGCCCCGAATTGATCGACAAGCTCGTCCACTATGATCCCGAGCACGCCATGGCATTCATCGCGATTGCCGAGGCGAGCGGCCGCATGCTGGGCGTGGTGCGCCTGCACGATGATCCCGATGGCGATGGTGGCGAATTCGCCATTCTGGTGCGCTCACATCTCAAAGGTAACGGGCTCGGCTGGCTGATGATGAAGCAGATGATCGCATTTGCGCAGGAAAAAGGGCTTGAAACTGTGCATGGGCAGGTGCTGGAAGACAACACGACCATGTTGCAGATGTGTAGCGAGCTTGGCTTCCACATCGCCGACGACCCCGAGGAACGCGGCATGAAGGTCGTCACGCTGGAGCTGCACGAGCTGCCGGCGCTCACCGCACACTGACAGGATTTATGGCAGCGCACATTGCGCGACGAGGCCGCGCGCACGCGCATCAACAACGCCAAGCGCGCGCAACGCGAACAGCGTCACCATCTGCACGGCCTCGCGTGTCGTACTGCCCGATGGAGCCGACGGTCCGACGAGCCCTTCCAGCACCGCGCCGATGACGGCGGGCGCTGCGACCCGAGCGTCCTGATCAGGCAAGTGACGGCCGGCGATTGCGGTCCTGATGCGCTTTTCCAGTTCGGCGGCGAGAGCGCGGCGGAAGTTCAAACGCGAGATATCGACGTCCGCGTCGACCGGTTCGGCCATCATCGCCCACGCAAGCCGGCGCTCCTGCAACGCACGCGCAGCGAAGGTGACGATGCTGGCGGCAAGCGCCGACAGCGGACCGGGCGCTGCATCGGCGGCACTCCGCATCGCGGTGAGTTCGCGTTCGGCCATACCGGCGATCAGCTCGGCGACAAGATCGCTTTTGGACGGAAAGTAACGGTAAACCGTGCCGGCGGCGATATCAGCGCGGTGCGCCACGGCCGCAATCTGCACGGCACCCATGCCATCTTCGCCGGCGATCGATTGCGCTGCGTCAAGGATCGTCTGCTCACGCTCCGCGAGGCGACGGACGACGTTCTCGGTGCGACGATAGGCCATGCAATGACTGAATGCTGATTCACCGAAATTTGGCAAGGGCGA
>DASYSQ010000177.1:0-15390 GCA_036003145.1 Pseudolabrys sp. | reverse complement strand
CGGCGCCCGCCCGGGGCTGCCATCGATCAGCACACGTGGATGCTCAGGCGCATAGTGCGCAACATTGCCGCCGTCCCACATGCTGCCAATCACGTAGCTGATCGGGCGCCCGGTCGCGGTGCGGTAACGCTGCGACAGTTCCTGCGCGAGCTCACTGCCGGGAAAGAACACAGCCCGGTAGCGGTGGTCGTAGTGTGGCAACACCGCGTAATTGACGATGAAAGCGAGTGCGAGACATCCGAAAACGGCTGCCCAGGTCAGCAGCACGCGCCCAAGGCGCAATTCATTGACTCCCCGCGCGATCAGCACAAGCCAGACCCCGAAGAAGAGCCAAAGGGGATAGCCCCACATCGCAACGGTGCCGCGGCCGCTGAGCGCTGACAGTGCCAGCACGGTCGCGATTGGTCCGAAGGCGAGCCACGCAACGATACGGCGATCGAATGCATCGGCACCAAGCCTGATTTCATTGCCGCGCTGGCGCGGCAGGAACAGCGGCAGACCAATCAGCAGCGACGGGATGAGGAAGAACGCCTGGCTGATGCCAAATTGAAGCGGGTGCCAGACATGGTCGATCAACCCGCGCGACGGCAGGGCGCGATGTTCGGCATAAGTGAAGGGCAGGAAATCGTTCTGCACGAGCCACACAAGGTGCGGCGCCATTGTAATCAGGGCCGCCGCAACAGCGACGTAAGGTCCCGGCGTTGCCAGGGTCTTGCGGGCCCGGTCGTCGAATACGATAAACACGGCGAGCGGCGCGGCCAGCACCAGGACAAAGTACTTGGCCCAAAAAGCCATGCCAGTTGCGAGGCCAAGCAGCAGCCAATGCCCGATCCATCCGCCCCGCAAAGCGCGATGGAAGGCAAATCCGGCGAGCGCCCAGAACGGCAGCTGAACGACGTCGTGGTTGAACTTCGCGGCTGTGTAGTTGAGATAGTGCAGGCCATCGACAATCAGCACCGCTGCCAGCGCTCCAGGCGGGCCGGCGATGGGCCGGGCCATCAGCCAAACCAGCCACAACCCCGCAACAACGGCGACTTGCGCCAGCAAATAGTATGCAAAATCGTGACCGACCAATCGGTATGCGATTTCGACCAGCCACCATGGCAATGGCGGCAGCTTGTCGTAGCCGAGCTGCCATTCCCGGCCGTAGGTCAGCGCCTCGATCAGATCAAGCGGCAGATTGGCGTAGAGCAGCGTTGGAAGGGCCGTCCACACCACTGCGTGGAGCAACAAGATGGCGACTAAAGCCTGCGCCGGAGCCGCAACGATCCGGCTCAGGACGGACAGACGGCGGGACGCCGGCATCGGATCAGCGGTCGACAATGGCCTTAAGTTCCTGCGAATAACAGGCGAAATCGCGCTACCATAGCAGGACTTCGAGTTGCGCGGAGCCGCGGCCTCATGAACATTGGTATCCGGCCAAGCGAATCAGCCCAACGTAGCAGTGTTGCGCCGATCCCCGCAGATGGCACAGGATAAACCTCATGCGTCGCATCAGCGCCATTTTCATTGCGGTCTGCGTCGTCCTGATTGCCGGGTCAATCGGGGCGGTGCTCTATCTTGGCTTCAATGTCGATGCCAGCACGTCGGCGATTGTGGCGCTGACCGCGCTGACCGCCATGGCGCTATTCAATTCGGTCAACAATCGTCTCCGTGATCGCAGCGATCTCGGCGACCAAATCGCCGATCTTTCGCGGGGCACCGCTGATCTCGCCCGGCAGGTGGCGGAAATTTCCCGCCGGCTCAATGCGGCGGAGATCAAGATTGCCTCCCCGGCCCATCGGGCGCGCGCGGCCACCGATCCGTTGGCGACCGAAATCGGGGAACTTGGAACCCTGGTGAAACAGATCGCCCAGACGGTCGCGTCGCACGCGGCTGCGTTGCAAAAGCAGGGTGCCATCTCGGGGCGTGCCGCTACCAGTCTACCGAAAGCCGAGACCCTGCGGCCGGTTGAAGGAACCCTCGCGACCAGCGAGAACGACTCGGTTGCAGGTGTGGAGCGGTTTCGTGGCCTGTCGCGTGAGAGCATCGCCGATTTGATCTCAAAAGCCGTCGACGCGAACCGCATAGACCTTTACCTGCAGCCCATCGTCACGCTTCCGCAGCGCAAGGTGCGCTACTACGAGGCAATGTCGCGCCTGCGCACGGAGGAGGGCGACATCATTCCCGCTGTCGACTTCATCGATGTCGCCGAAAGCATCGGCCTGATGCCGAAGATCGACAACCTCGCGGTTTTCCGCTGTGTCCAGGTCACGCGGCGTCTGCTGATGAAAAGCCGCGACGTCGGCCTGTTTTGCAACGTGAGCGCTGCGACCCTTACCGACGCGCTGATGTTCCGGCAATTCCTCGACTTCATGGATGCCAATCGGGCGCTCGCGTCCTCGCTGATGTTCGAGTTCACGCAGGAAGCCTATCGCTCCTTTGGACCGATCGAGCACGAAAGCCTCGCTGCACTCTCCGAGCGCGGGTTCCGCTTCTCGATGGATCACGTTGCCGATCTGCATATGGAGCCGAACGAGCTGGCAGACCGGTCATTCCGCTTCCTGAAGGTGCCGGCCAAACTGCTCCTCAACAAGGTTACCGCCACACATAGCGATATTGATCCGGAAGATCTCGCCGATCTCCTGGCGCGTTCCGGCATCGACCTGATTGCTGAGCGGATAGAGACCGAAACAACGGTGGTCGATCTGCTCGACTACGACGTCCGCTTCGGACAAGGCTTCCTGTTCTCGCCACCGCGACCGGTGCGCGCCGAAGCACTCCATGGGACGGCGGTCGAGCCTATTAAGCCGGGTGTGGGCGAGAACCCGGGCGCATTGCTGGCGGCCAGCTGACACCTTATTACTTTCGGTCACGATGAACGCCGCTTTGCCGCCCCTGATCACGCAGTTCTCGTCCATCGCAGCCGGCTATGACGTGGTGTTGTCCGACGTCTGGGGTGTCATTCACAACGGCCTTGTCGCCTTTCCGGATGCCTGCGACGCGCTGATGCGCATGCGTGCCCGTGGCGGCGTCGTAGTTCTGGTCACCAACGCGCCGCGCCCGAGCGAGGTTGTATCGCGTCAACTCGATCGACTGCATGTTCCGCGCGAGACGTATGATGCGATCGTTTCCTCGGGTGACGTGACGCGCAGCGTGATTGAGAAACGGTGTGGCCAGACCCTGTATCATCTCGGCCCTGAGCGCGACCGTTCGATATTCAGCGGGCTCGACGTGCAGTTTGCCCCGTTCGAGACGGCCGACTATGTCGTTTGCTCGGGTCTGGAAGACGATGAAGGCGAGACACCGGACGATTATCGGCCGCGGCTCGAAGCCATGTTGGCGCGAAAACTATTCATGGTCTGCGGCAATCCGGACGTGGTGGTCGAGCGCGGGTCAACGCTGGTCTATTGCGCCGGCGCGATCGCTGATCTCTACGCCTCCATGGGCGGGGAAGTGCTGTATGCCGGCAAGCCCTACCGGCCGATCTATGACATGGCCCTGGCAAAGGCGGAGCCCGCTGCAGGCCGCAAGATCCCGCTCAGCCGGGTGCTGGCGGTCGGCGACTCTGTGCGCACGGATTTGAAGGGTGCCCGGACATTCGGCGTCGATTTTCTTTTCGTGACGTCGGGCATCCATGCTGAAGAATTGGGCAGCCGCGAGCAGCCGGACAACGCTGCCTTGACGGCAACATTCACCGCGGCGGGCGGTGCACCGAAAGCAGTGATACGGGAATTGAGATGGTAGCGTTCAGGCCGCCGGAGCAGGGACTTCCACGTCGCCGAATACCGCGTCGATCTTGTTCTTGAGCGTCTGCGCGTTAAACGGCTTGACGATATAGTTCGACACGCCCGCCTTTTTCGCCGCAATCACGTTTTCGGTCTTCGATTCCGCCGTGACCATGATGAACGGAATTTCAGCGAGCGAAGGGTCGGAGCGCATTTCCTGCAGCAGGGCAAAGCCGGTCATAGGCTCCATATTCCAGTCCGAAATGACCAGGCCGTAATCGCCTTTGCGTAATTTGGCGAGCGCAGCCGAGCCGTCATTGGCGTCGTCGACCTGCTCGAAGCCGAGCTGCTTGAGCAGGTTGTGCATGATGCGAATCATCGTGTTGTAGTCGTCCACGACCAGTACAGGCTTGGTCAGATCGACAGCCATGGCGCATCCGCCCGCAAAAGGGCTCTCCCCAAAAGGTGGCGATAAATAGCAGTGGGCCTTGAATAACCCGTTAATTTGAAAGTTTGTTAACGACGCGCTAACCGTAGCCGCGTTCCGAATGCTCTCCAGAGGGAAAAATGTGCAGGTCCATGATCGCCATGATCGCCATGACCGCAATTTCCTGTAAATGCCCGGATATCCGATGAGCACGCCGGCAAAGCAATTCCATGTTGCACGCGGCGGTGCTGAGGGCATCGATGGCGGTCCGCTGGCCGGCGCCGTGGTGGCGGTCGGCAATTTCGACGGTGTGCATCGCGGTCACCGCGTCGTGATTGGCGCTGCACTCAGCCGTGCCCGTGCGCTGGGGCGCAAAGCCGCGGCTCTCACCTTCACGCCGCACCCACGGCTGTTCCTGCGGCCGCAGGACTCGCTGTTCCAGTTGTCCAGCGAACGCAACAAACTGCGCCTGCTGGCGGCGACCGGACTCGACGGCGCCGTCGTCATGAAATTCGACGCCGCGCTGGCGGCGACGTCGGCGGAGGATTTCGTCAGCAAAATTCTCGCAGGCGCGCTCGGCGTCGGCGGCGCGGCGATCGGCTTCGACTTTCATTTCGGAAAGAACCGCGCGGGCTCGCCAGGCTTTCTGGCGGAGCAGGGCGCGCGGCTCGGGTTCTCGGTCGATGTCGCTCCGCCGCTGGAGGACGAGGGCCGGCCGGTATCATCCGGCGCGGTGCGCGCGGCTCTTGCGGCCGGCAGGGTGGTGGAGGCGACGGAGTTGCTGGGCGCGCCGTGGTTTATTTCCGGTGAAGTCATCCACGGCGACAAGCGTGGGCGCGAGCTTGGATTTCCGACGGCCAATCTCAGGCTCGACCCCTCCTGCGGCCTCAAGCACGGCATTTATGCTGTGCGCGTTGACGTTGCGGGCAGACGTCATGATGGCGTGGCGAGCTTCGGCCGCCGGCCGATGTTTGATGACGGTGCGCCGCTGCTCGAAGTGTTTCTGTTCGATTTTGGCGCTGAACTCTACGGGCAGACAATCGATGTCGCCTTCATAGGCTGGATCCGTCACGAACAGACATTCGAATCGATTGAGGCACTCAAGCGTCACATGGCGGCGGACGTTGCCCAGGCCCGTGACGCGCTTCAGCGCGCCGGCAATGCATTTCCGCTGCTGGGTGACATTTAGCCGATTGGCCTGCTACATACCCGCCATGTCAAAGCCCGAGCGCGACTATTCGGAGACGCTGTTCCTGCCGCAGACGGAGTTTCCGATGCGCGCCGGGCTGCCACAGCGCGAGCCGGAAATTCTGGCGCGCTGGGAAAAGGCGGATCTGTATCGGCAGCTTCGTGATACCGCCACGGGCCGCGATAAATTCATTCTGCACGATGGCCCGCCTTATGCGAACGGCAACATCCACATCGGTCACGCGCTTAACAAAATTCTCAAGGACGTGGTGACGCGCAGCCAGCAGATGCTCGGCTTCGACTCCAACTACGTGCCGGGCTGGGACTGTCACGGCCTGCCGATCGAATGGAAGATCGAGGAAGAGAATTACCGCTCGAAGAACAAGACGAAGCCAAATTTATCAGACCCGGCCGCGATGGTGGCGTTCCGGCAGGAGTGCCGCGCCTATGCCGAGCATTGGCTCAACGTGCAGCGCGAGGAATTCAAGCGCCTGGGCGTCGAGGGTGACTGGGCCCATCCTTACACGACGATGGATTTTTTCGCCGAGGCGCAGATCGCGCGCGAGCTGATGAAGTTCGCGGCCAACGGCACACTCTATCGTGGCTCGAAGCCGGTGATGTGGAGCGTCGTGGAGAAAACCGCGCTGGCGGAAGCGGAAGTTGAATACGAGGACTACACCAGCGATCAGGTCTGGGTGAAGTTTCCGGTGGCTACCGTCGATCTGGAATCATCGGCCGACCCGAAGGCAACGGCTTTGGCAGTCAACCTGAATGACTGGGGCGCCTCCGTCGTCATCTGGACCACCACGCCATGGACGCTTCCCGGCAATCGCGCCATCAGTTTCTCGCCGAAGATCGAATACGGCGTCTATCGCGTGACCGAGGCGCCGGCCGACAACTGGGCGAAAGTCGGCGACGTCCTGATCCTCGCCGACAAGCTCGCAGCCGATGTGTTCAAGCAAGCGCGCGTTGCGGGATATGAAAAAGTCCAGGATGTACCTACCGAGGTTCTTGCCGGGATGGCCTGCGCTCACCCGCTTTCGCGCAAGGGCTACAACTTTGTTGTCCCACTGCTTGCCGGCGAGCACGTCACCGACGACGCCGGCACCGGCTTCGTGCACACGGCGCCCGGCCATGGCCGCGAGGATTTCGAGGTTTGGACAGCAAACCGTGCGGCACTGGAAACGCGCGGCATCAATCCGGCGATCCCCTATACCGTTGACGAAAACGGCGCATTCACCGACGCGGCCCCCGGCTTTACCGGCAAGCGCGTCATCAACGACAAGGGTGAAAAGGGCGATGCCAACGAGGCAGTCATCAAAGCGCTGGCCGAGACCGGCATGATCATTGCGCGGAGCCGCCTGAAGCATCAATACCCGCACAGCTGGCGATCGAAGAAGCCCATCATTTTCCGCAATACACCGCAGTGGTTCATCGCGATGGATAAAGACATCGCGACGAAGGGCGACACGCTGCGTCATCGCGCGCTGTCGGCCATCAAGGTTACACGCTGGGTGCCGGTGCAGGGCGAGAACCGCATCACCGGCATGATTGAAAGCCGGCCTGACTGGGTGATCTCGCGCCAGCGTGCCTGGGGCGTGCCGATCGCCGTTTTTGTCAAGGAAAAGCCGGACGGCTCTGTCGACATTCTGCAGGATACGGATGTCGCGCTGCGCATCATCGAGGCTTTCGAGAAAAAGGGCGCCGATGCCTGGTACAAGCCGGGCGCGCGCGAGCGTTTCCTCGGCAAGCTCGCCAGCGATTCCTGGAAGAAAGTCGACGATATTCTCGACGTCTGGTTCGACTCGGGCTCTACGCATGCCTTCGTGCTTGAAGACCCGAAACATTTCCCGACGCTTGCGGGTATCAAGCGCAAGATGGATGGCGGCAAGGACACCGTCATGTACCTCGAAGGTTCCGACCAGCACCGCGGCTGGTTCCACTCATCATTGCTGGAAAGCTGCGGCACACGCGGTCGCGCGCCTTATGACATCGTGCTGACCCACGGCTTCGTCCTCGACGAAGAGGGGCGCAAAATGTCGAAGTCGCTCGGCAACGTCACGGCCCCGCAGGACGTGATCAAGCAGTCCGGCGCCGACATCCTGCGCATGTGGGTATGCGCGTCGGACTATGCCGATGATCTGCGCATCGGTCCGGAGATCCTGAAGACCACCGCTGACACTTATCGCAAGCTGCGCAATACGGTGCGCTGGATGCTCGGCAGTCTTGCGCATTTTCGCGAGGAGGATCGCGTCAAGCTCGACAAGATGCCGGAGCTTGAGCGGCTGATGTTGCATCGGTTGTTCGAGCTTGATGCGGTGGTGCGCCAGAGCTATGCCGATTTCGACTACAAGCGAATCTTCGCCACCCTGTCCGCATTCATGACCTCGGATCTTTCGGCGTTTTATTTCGATGTCCGCAAGGATGCACTCTACTGTGATCCTTATTCGTCGACGACACGCAAGTCGTGCTTGACGGTGATCGACCATTTGTTCCGCTGCACGGTAACGTGGCTTGCGCCGATGCTGTGCTTTACAACTGAAGAATCGTGGCTTTCGCGTTATGGCAATGCTGCCAAATCCATACACCTCGAAGTCTTTCCCGAAGTGCCGGCTGCCTGGCGCGACGACAGGCTGGCCGAGAAATGGCGCAACATTCGTACGGTTCGCCGTGTGGTTACTGGCGCACTCGAAATTGAACGCGCGCAAAAGCGCATCGGATCGTCGCTTGAAGCGCATCCGATCGTGCACGTGTCGAACCCGGAGCTTTATGAAGCGGTGGTCGATTGCGACCTCGCCGAGGTGTGCATTACATCCGCAGCAACACTCGTGCAGGACGAAGCGCCCAGCGGCGCGTTTCGTCTTCCGGACGTTTCCGGCGTGTCGGTTGTTCCCAATCTTGCCGAAGGCAAGAAATGCGCGCGCTCGTGGAAAATCCTCACCACCATCGGCGCGGATCCTCAATATCCGGATGTTTCGCCGCGCGACGCGCAGGCGTTGCGCGAATGGGAAGCCATGCGCAAGGCGGCGGAGTAATCGTGTCGCATTTCGCTGGTCCGCAAACGCGATTCGGGCTTGCCGTTGCGGCGGTCGTCTGCCTGCTTGATCAGGCCAGCAAGGTTTACCTGCTGTTTGTGTTCGATCTCGCCGCCAACGGGCCGGTACGGTTGGGTCCATTCATCGATATCGTCCTCGCCCGCAATACAGGCATCAGCTACGGTTTGTTCCAAACCCAAAGTCCGGCAGGTCAATGGGTGTTGTTGGGTTTCAAGGCCGCGGCCGTCTTGTTGCTCTGGTTTTGGCTTGCTCACGCGAAAGACCGACTCACCGCGCTGTCTGTGGGATTGATCATCGGCGGGGCGATCGGTAACGCCATCGACCGTTTAGCCTACGGTTGGGTCGCCGATTTCGTCTTTTTTCACATTTCTACGCCAAATTGGCGGTTCAACTGGTACGTTTTCAACCTGGCCGATGTCGCCATCGTTGCCGGGGTTGTTGGGCTGTTGTATGACTCCCTGATCGCGGGCCACGCCGCAAAAGCGCCCTGATCCCCCGCAAGAGTCGCAACAATTCAAGAGTTCCAGGTCCAGGTCCAGCTCCAGCTCCAGCTCCAGGTCCGGTTCCGGATGAAAATGATGCGTCTGACGAATGTCTTCAGCGTAAGCGCCGCCTTCGGGCTGACGCTCGGCGCGGCCGCGCTGGTGCTGCCCGGCGCCGCACGCGCGGCCGATGATGAGGCTTCGATCGATCAGCAGGTAATGCGCAGCATCATGGACGGGCTTGGTTTCAAGCGCGATGGCGAGGCAACGATCAACTACCAGGAACGCGCGCCCCTTGTGCTTCCACCGAGCCGCGAGTTGCCGCCACCCGAGCGGATCGACGCTGCCACTGCCAATAATCCGGCGTGGCCGAAGGATCCGGACGTGGCTCGCCGTAGGGCCGAAGCAGCTGCCGAGAGAAACCGCAACGTCAGCGATGAGCGCGAACGTGAGCAGAATCCGCTGCGCGAGGATCAACTAACGCCCGGCGGACGCCCAAAGAAAAAGCAGGTGCGCACCGACGACGGTTATGAGGCGCCGGCCTCCGGCTTCGGCAATCAATTGCTCCCGTCTCAACTTGGCGCCAGCTCGAGCACCGTGTGGAACTCGATGTTTGGTGGGAAAAAGGAAGAAACGGCACAGTTCACACGCGAACCGCCTCGCTCTTCGCTGACCGATCCTCCGCCGGGCTACCAGACCCCGTCCCCGGATCAGCCCTATGGCCTCGGCAAAGCAGCACCGCCGAAGCCGACGGATAGCTACACCACACGCAGTGAGCTGCCCCGGTAAAATGTGACGGCCGTCAGAATCTCGCTTTGTGCGTAGCGCGGGCGACGTCATCCAGCTTGTGCTGCCGCACGAGCGCAACATACCCAAGGTTAACATCGTGCTTGCCAAGATAAACTTCGCGACCATCGCGCTTGCTGCCGCGCTCGCCGCTTCTCCGCTTGCGGCCCAGCAAGCGGGACCTGAAATCGCCAACTTTACGCTCGCCAACGGATTGGAGCTCGTGGTCATCCCTGACCATCGTGCCCCGGTGGTCACGCACATGATCTGGTACAAGGTCGGTGCGGCCGATGAAACGCCGGGCAAGTCGGGCCTGGCCCATTTCCTTGAACACCTCATGTTCAAGGGCACCGCCAAAAATCCGGCCGGAAAGTTCTCGCAAGTGGTCGCGCGCATCGGTGGCCAGGAAAACGCCTTCACCGCGCAGGACTACACCGGCTATTACCAACGCGTGCCCAGCGAGCACCTCAAGACGGTCATGGAGTTCGAAGCCGACCGCGTGACCGGCCTCCAGCTCACCGACGACGTCGTTTTGCCCGAGCGTAACGTGATTCTCGAGGAGCAGAACCAGCGCATCGGAAACAATCCGCGCGCCCGCCTGGGCGAACAAATCGATGCCGCGCTTTATCTCAACAGCCCCTACGGGAAACCGGTCATCGGCTGGCGGCACGAAATGGAGCAGCTCTCCCGCGACGACGCCATCGGCTTCTACCGTCGCTTCTACGCGCCCAACAATGCGGTGGTGGTGATTGCCGGCGACGTCGACCCTGCGCAGGCACGGGCGCTCGCAGAAGAAACGTACGGGAAGATACCGCAGCATGGCGCCATGGCGCCGCGGGCCCGGCCACAGGAGCCGCCTCCTGTGGCGCCACGCTCACTGACACTCGCCGATGCCCGCGTCGAGATGCCGGCCCTGCAACGGGAATATCTGGCGCCGTCGTTCGCGACGGGCAAGCGCGGCGAATCCGAAGCGCTCGAAGTGCTCGCCCATATTCTCGGGAACGGTTCAAACAGCCGCCTCTATCGGGCACTCGCTGTCGACAAGCAGGTCGCGGTCACAGCCGATGCATGGTACGACTCAAGCGCGCTGGACATGTCCAAATTCACGGTCGGCGGGTCGCCGCGTCCGGGTGTGACGCTCCCCCAGCTTGAGTCGGAAATCGACACCGTTATTGGTCAAATCATCGACAAGGGTGTCACCAGCGAGGAGCTGGAGCGCACCAAGACGCGCCTGATCGCGGACGCTGTCTATGCGCAGGATAACCAGGCCAGCATGGCTCGCTGGTACGGCACGGCGTTGACCACCGGCGGATCCGTCAACGATGTCCGGCGTTGGCCGGACCGGATTCGTGCCGTCACCGCGGACCAGGTGCGCGATGCTGCCCGTCAATGGCTCGACAAGCGGCGCTCGGTCACCGGTTATCTGATCAAGGATGTCAGCCCGCAGGCGGAGAAGCGGTCATGAGCCGACTCGTTGCATCGATTCTCTGCGCAGCAATTGCACTGATCGCGGGCGCGAATGCCGCCTCGGCGATGACGATTGAAAAGATTGTAAGCCCGGCGGGTATCGAGGCCTGGCTGGTCCGCGAAAAGGCCGTGCCGCTGATCACGCTCAACTATGCGTTCCCTGGCGGCTCCAGCCAGGACGAGCCGGACAAGTCTGGCACCGCCAATCTCGCCGCCGATCTGCTCGACGAGGGTGCCGGCGATCTCGACGCCAGGGTTTTTCATGAGCGTCTCGAAAACCACGCCATCGAAATGGGCTTTCAGGTGGGCCGCGATTATATCCACGGCTCGCTGCGCGTCCTGAACGAATACCGCGATGAAGCCTTCGGCTTATTGCGTCTGTCGCTGTCGAGTCCGCGTTTCGACGCCGATGCAATCGAACGTGTACGCGGACAAGTGCTGGCTTCGCTACAGCGTGACACTACCAATCCCAACGATCTCGCTGGCCGCCGTTGGTGGCAGACGGCGTTCCCGGGCCACCCGTACGGCCGCGAAACCAAGGGGACGCTCGAAACGGTCCCGCGTATCACTGCCGGCGATCTGCGCGGTTATGTGCGTCGCGTATTTGCGCGCAACGAGTTGAAGGTTTCAATCGTCGGGGACGTCGATGCCCAGACGGCCGGCGCGCTCATTGATCGTGCATTCGGCGCGCTGCCGCAGAAAAACGATCTCAAGCCGGTCGCCGACGCGACACCGAAGGGGCTTGGCCGCCGTATCGTGATCGATGTCGACGTGCCGCAGGCGGTGGTCACGTTCGGCGGGCAGGGCATCGCCCGCAACGATCCGGATTTCATGGCCGCGTATATCGTCAATCATATTCTGGGGGGCGGCAGCTTCTCGTCGTGGCTTTACCGGGAAGTGCGCGAAAAGCGTGGTTTGGCCTATGGTGTGAACAGCAGCCTTGCCTGGTTCCGGCACGCCGCGGTGGTACTCGGTGGAACTGCTACGCGAGCCGATCGGACGGCCGACGCCCTCGCGGTGATCGAGCAGGAGATCAAGCGCATGGCGGCTGAAGGTCCGACCCCGGAGGAGCTTGAGGCCGCGAAATCATTTCTCAAAGGTTCCTACGCGCTGTCGCTCGACACGTCCGGCAAGATTGCGGTGCAGCTCACCCAGATCCAGATCGACAATCTTGGCATCGACTATATTCAGCGCCGCGGCGCCTTGATCGATTCCGTGACCATGGACGACGCCAAGCGGGTTGCGCGCCGGCTCTATGGTGGCGGCATGCTGGTGACCGTCGCAGGCCGGCCCAAGGGGTTAACCTCAAGCGAATCCACGGAATAGCGGCCAGGGTGTTTTCCGCCGTTGCGCCTTCCGCGCGATTCTAGGCAAATACCGGCATGAGCATCGTTCAATCGATCGAGAGCGCGCGCCAGGAGCATGTCGGGCCGCATGGGGTTGGTACGGATGCGCTGAAATCCGCTCTGACGCGGGCGGAAAGCGCACTTGATTGGCTTCGCACCCGACATGCCGACGGTCGTCTGCCGCTGCTGCGCCTGCCCGAGACGCGCGGCGATCTGGAGACGATCCGGGACACTGCGCGCCAGCTCGCGGACCGGGCAACCGATATCGTTATCCTCGGCACCGGCGGCTCCAGCCTGGGCGGGCAGACCCTGGCGCAACTTGCAGGTTTCGCCGTAGCGGGAGTGGGTGCATTGCGCGCGCCGCCGCAACTGCACTTCATCGACAATCTTGACCCGGACAGCTTTGGTACTCTGCTTGCCAGGCTTCCACGCGCGACCACGCGGTTCGTCGCGATCTCTAAATCCGGGGGCACGGCGGAAACGTTGATGCAAACGATCGCCGCCTTGTCGGCGATGAAGAATGAGGGATTGCAAACGCGCATTCCCGACACCTTCCTCGGGATCAGCGAGCCGGCCAAATCCGGCAAGGCGAATGGCTTGCGTGATCTGCTCGGCAAATATCGCGTGCCTATGCTCGACCACGATACCGGTGTTGGCGGACGCTATTCGGCGTTCACCAATGTTGGTCTGCTGCCGGCCGCGATGTTGGGCCTCGACGTTGCGGCGGTGCGCGAAGGCGCAGGTCTTGCCTTGGCGCCGGTGCTGGCAAAGAAACCGTCGGCGCAGGTGCCGGCAGCCGTCGGCGCCGCGTTGTCGGTCGCTCTTTCGGAAAGCAAATCGATCAGCGTGATGATGGCTTATTGCGACCGGCTGCAGCGCTTCACGCATTGGTATGTCCAGCTCTGGGCCGAAAGTCTGGGTAAAGGCGGGAAGGGCACAACGCCGGTCGCCGCGCTCGGGCCGGTCGACCAGCACAGCCAGCTGCAGCTGTTTATCGGAGGGCCGCGCGATAAACTATTTACCGTCATTACGGTCGATGGCGCGGGGAGTGGACCACGGATCGACGGCGACCTCGCGCGCATTGCGGGCGAGCCGGGCTTCGCTGGAAAAACCATCGGTGATCTGGTGGCAGCGGAGGGCCGCGCCACCGCCGAGACGTTGGCGAAGAATGGCTGCCCGGTGCGGACCATCCACATCAGCAAGCTCGATGAAGAGAGCCTCGGTGAATTGATGATGCATTTCATGCTGGAGACGATCATCGCCGCACATCTTCTCGGTATTGACGCCTTCGACCAGCCCGCGGTGGAAGAAGGCAAGGTGCTTGCAAAGAAGTATTTGACGGGCGCCTGACCGTCCCTTGCCATGCCCGGCTTTATGCCGGGCTTCCACGTCTTTATGCTGCGAATCGAAGACGTGGATGGCCGGAAGAAATGATCCGCATCACCGACACGATCTCCATCGACGAATCCGAGCTTTCGGAATCCTTTGTGCGCGCGTCCGGCCCGGGGGGCCAAAACGTCAACAAGGTGTCGTCAGCTGTGCAGCTTCGCTTTGATGCGCGCCACTCGCGCTCGTTGCCGAACGATGTCGCTCTGCGGCTGATGCGTCTTGCGGGCAAGCGGCTGACCAAAGAGGGCGTCATCGTGATCATCGCCCAGCAGCATCGCACCCAGGAACGCAACCGCGACGATGCGCGGGACCGGCTGTTTACGATGATCCGCCAGGCGGCGGTGAAACCCACCCCGCGCCGCCCGACGAAAGTGCCCAAGGCGCAGCGCCGGGAGCGGCTGGAGGGGAAAAAGCATCGCTCTTCCATCAAACGGCTGCGCAGCGGCAAAACCTGGGATTAATGCGCGGGCGACAGGACGAGGATATCGGGCAAAGTTCCGGATCTTGTCTCGCGGGTACCCGGCTGGGCCGGTAAAGTCGGGACTGGATCGAATCGCCCAGCCATGCCCGTCCGCCAGTTATCCGAGGCCGTCGTCAATCGTATCGCCGCCGGCGAGGTGGTCGAGCGGCCGGCAAGCGTCGTCAAGGAACTGGTCGAGAACGCGCTCGACGCGGGTGCGCGACGCATCGATGTTCTGACGGACGGGGGCGGCCGGCGGCTGATCCGTGTCAGCGACGACGGCGAGGGCATGACCCGTGCCGATCTCGAACTGAGTGTGGAACGCCATGCGACGTCAAAACTCGACGATGATGATCTGCTGTCAATTCGCACGCTCGGGTTTCGCGGCGAGGCGTTGCCGTCCATTGGCGCTGCCGCCCGGCTGACCATCACCACGCGCTACGCAGGCGAGTCTCATGCCTGGAGCATTGCCGTCGATGCCGGCGAGAAGTCGGCGGTAAAACCAGCCGCGCTCGGGCAGGGGACGACCGTCGAGGTGCGTGATCTGTTCTATGCTACGCCCGCGCGATTGAAGTTCCTGAAAGCCGATCGCAGCGAGGCCGAAGCCGTGCGCGAAGTCGTGCGACGGCTGGCGATGAGCCGGCCCGACGTTTCTTTCACGCTTGCCGGCGAGGAGCGGGCACCAGTCACCTGGGGGCCTGCGACCGATGGCGGCCAGCTCGCGCGGCTCGGCGACGTGCTCGGCGCGGACTTCCGTGCCAACGCCGTTGCCATCGACGCCGAACGCGAAGGCGTGCGCGTGACCGGCTTTGCCGGCTTGCCGACCCTTTCTCGCGCCAATTCGCTTGGTCAATATCTGTTCGTCAATGGACGGCCGGTCCGCGACAAGCTGCTTTATGGCGCGGTGCGTGCATCCTATGCCGACTATCTGCCACGCGACCGGCATCCATTGCTCGCCCTTTTTGTCGCACTTGATGCACGGGAAGTGGACGTGAATGTGCATCCGGCCAAGACGGAAGTTCGTTTCCGTGATGGCAGTCTGGTGCGCGGGCTCATCGTGCACGCGCTGAAAGACGCCCTGG
>DASYSQ010000176.1:0-3946 GCA_036003145.1 Pseudolabrys sp. | reverse complement strand
TCGTGAATGTGCCAGAGGCTTTTCAGCGGAAACTTGTCTAAGGCGCGAGAACGCGATTGAGAGCGGAGCCCCTAGCGTAACAGACTCAACCAAAAATTATCTTGGTGAGTGCGCCGTTGGCTCATCGGAGGAAACTTGTCGACGTCGTGGACAGAAGTACAACCCGCCAGGCCAAAACTGATTTTATTGGAGACGGGTTGCAGGTTCCAGACCGGCAAGCGCCAATGACGTTTTGCTAGCAGGTGTCTGTCGTTTCGCTGCCGACCGGCGAAAACCAAAACAGCAAACGCGACCAATCTGAAAAATCCCGTCAGTTGGTTTTCGCGCCTTGAATAAAAACTCTACTCAGCCGCCATCAGCTTGCGGTCAAAGTGATCATTCTCGGTTTCGGCAAACTTTTCTGATGCCTTGCTGTTTGGCTCAACCGGTGTCGGCGCTGGAAGAGTTGGCTTGGTGCGGTACCACGTTCTGCGCCTTTCCCATGGCCACGCCCCGTAGAGCAATCGCATCCCAATAAGCATCGCCGTGACTATCGCCAATGCCGAGATTGCATCGTCAGGCGTGACAGTCAGCAATTCAACAATGTTTTGGAACGGTCGCACGCTAGCCAGCCCATCCCTGTTCAGAGGATTCTTTACCGCCGTGGCCGCGCGGCCAACATTAAAAAAGAGGTATACGCACAGAAAATCCCGAGGTGGCACCATATGGCAACACAGCGCATCGGGGGGCGTGCAGAAAAGGAACCGGAACCTAGACGCCAAGATCGGCCCTTTTTGCTTGTGGATCGCGCCACTTGGCTTGTCTTGCCCGATGAGCTTCACGGCCGCGGCAACTGGCGCGATCACGCTTCACTTTTCCAGCAAGCGAGTAATTGTTATTCAAGCAAAAGTTGGCCCTGTGGGGGTGTTCTATCTTTCACAGAAAGCACGGGTTGGACAGGGACTGGACACGCTTTGCCATACCCACCTGTTTTCCATTGAACGGTCACAAGAATACTGCACGAGAAGCACGCAAGCGGCAGCCTGATCAAAACACCTAAACGAATTTCGGAGAGACCGCCGCAAGACAGTATTGCTAATGACCCAAAGCGGACATCGGATGGAGCTCATACGCGGCATCCCCTAGTGTGCTAATTTGAGCCGGTACTATGCTTTGTTCTGAGTTTTGAGGTTGGCGGCTCGCGTCTACCCAATGTCAATTCAAACTGTCGCTCCCAATGTCTTGATGCCGAAGAATCTCGGTCCAAGACAAGAAATGTCAAGGCAACAACCTATCGGGAGTTGTCTCGGCGGGGGCAGGGGTGTGAGCGCGGTGTTTGTGCTTGCCCTTCTCATCCAAGGCGTCGCGGGGCTTACGTTTCGCGGACTTTATGCAGACGGTGCCCCTTTCGTGACCCATATCATGGAAAATCAAAGCTTCATGATCTTCGCGCCGTCGCGATGGATGAGTAACGCGATCGCTGAGGTTCCAGTCGTGTCGGCAATCAAGCTCGGGATCGCTTCCCCCCAGCTCGCGGCGTTGATCTTCAGCGTCACCACAAACGTGCTCCCAGGGGTAATATTCCTGCTTAGCGGCGCAGCCTTGCCCCCGGTCGAACGCCAGTTCTTCGTCTTTCCAGCCATTGTGTATTTCGCGGGGACGCTCGCTACCCAATTCGCAAGCGTGACGGAAGGTCTCGTGGCCATTCCCTACGTTTGGTTAGTTCTCTATCTGATTCTGTTCGGTCAGCTCTCCGCCTTGAGGTTCAGCCTCATCCTGCTTCTTTCCGTCGGCTGCCTTCGCTTGCACGAGGCGATGTCGTTCTTGGGGCCGTTGCTATTCGCGGCGGTTTGGCTGCGCTGGCGTGATGCGACGTTGACCTCGCTTGCTCAGTTCGCTTTTGGTCTTACTCTCCTCGCGATCCTCGCCAGCGCAATCGTCGGCACCTACTGGGTGCTGTTTCCGTATGCGCCCGAGGAGCGGGCACTATTCATTTCCCAATCCCTGCAACAGCAGTGGTGGCTCTACGTTCCTGGCACGGGATGCAATCTGCCGGCCGTGCTCGGCTTGCTAGCGGGTATCTCGATCATTGCCTGCATCGCAGTGCCGAACATCTCTCGCGTGAGTGTCGTGAGTTTTGGCATTATCGCTACCGTCCTTGCAGTCGCGGCGTTTTGGGCGGACGCCCTGACCGTGCCAGCGGCACAATTCTACGCGCGGCACAATGCTGCCTTCATGTCTTTCCCGTTGATGATCCTTGTGCTCGTCGCGCGCTTTGTGCGGGGTACCGCTAACCGCCTCACCGCGCCGCCGGTTCAGAAGATCGTTATGATTCTCGGTGTAACAGTCAGTCTCTGGCATATCCAGGCGACGGAGAAATGGTCGACTTTCTTTTCCCATTTTCGGACCGTGCTCGACCTGAACAGCGGCATCATTCCCTCGGATATGCTGCTGCGCCCACCGGGAACTCGTCCCGCGCATCTGGCGGCCAAGATGATTTGGTCGTGGACCAACCCCGATCTCAGTATTCTCGCCCTGCCGCGTCGATGCATAACTTCGATCATTGCCAACCCTCAACCGCTTAACTGGTACTACAACCTTCAGGATCCCACTACGCTCCCGCGGATTCCCGGCCTGGCCTACACTTATCTTCTACCGCCGGATCGTCAGGGAACCGCGTGCCCACCTAGCTAGCCGCGGCCGTGTCTTCTCTGATGAAATCGCGACGCCTGTGGTCGCGGTCAACACGTCGGAATTATTTGTGTCGCGGAAGTCGCGGTCGATCTCTCCAGACATTCCGAATGCGCCGCTGAATGTCCGCCGTTCCGAAAGTAATTAAAGCGAACGCTTGGCCTCAAGCCGCCGCGCGACTCCTTTAAGCACGTCAGTGCGGAAGAACAATGATCAGACAATGTTACATGCGGGTAAATACAGTCCGTTCGTTGCTCTGGTCTTTGGGGTTCTCATTCACAATGGCTTGGATCGCGGCAATTAGCTGATTCCTGCAAATGCTCTCACCCACAGTTACAGAAATTACCCGCATCCCCGCCGCACTCTAGCGCGTACACAGGGACCGGCTGTCGCCCTAATGGAGTCTCTTCACTAGATCGCGCAAATCTTCGACGGTAATGCTTTGCTCTGCCATTTCGTCTTTAATTGCTTCACGGATCACGTCTGGAAAAAACGCACCAACGATTGTGATTTGACGAATCAAATTATCGTCACCGAGCTTTTCTAACTCGTCCCAGAAACCGTCCATGCCACCCGCCCTGTACGCGCGGATCACCTTATCGATCGCCGCCCAATCAGCATCCGTCAGACCTCGCGTATCAACTACTTCCAATTTCGATTTCTTCGCCATCCCACAGATTTAAAATTGGAAAGCCGGGGCAGCCAGTAAAAAGCAAATAAAGAAAGGCACTGCTAATGAAACAATCAGTCGGCAAGTGGAGCGCGGCAACAGTTATCCGAGCCCGCGAACGGCCTGCAGACGTTATGCCGGGTTCACTGGCGGCCTTCTCTGGGTCAATAAAGGGCTATCCCGCGGGGATCGGTCCGGGGTGGCTCACTACGAACCAAATGGCGACAAGAACTAGTACGCCTATGATTACGACCAATATGCCAGTTCGACGCCACATCTGCTTGCCGCATGAACTGACCAGGGATGGATCGCGATGGAAATAGCAAACAGCACTACCCCCGCCGCGACGATTGGTACAATCGCAAAGCCAATTCGCCTCCACATAGGGCCATCCTAACACTCACCGTGGAAGAGCCAGCGTTAAGGCCGCATAATTTTCGGGTCAGCCTTATCAGCCAGCCATTGGGCGCATATGTGATGATGGCCGGTCGCCGCCGGTCCTGTGAGGCAACGAGGCTTGCTGTCCCGTCACCTAAGGAGCAGTAGCCTTGGACTGCCGACGGCCGGTACTCGCTGTCGTGCATTCGTAGAGAGCCGCCGGGCATG
>DASYSQ010000175.1:0-25254 GCA_036003145.1 Pseudolabrys sp. | reverse complement strand
GCGGTACGTGGTCATCTTTGCGCGTTGCGCTCCCGGTGCATGCCGCTTGCACGTCGACGCCTCATCACTCCTGTCGGACGCGCCCCACCGCAGTTCGACGCAGTCGTTCACGTTGTACGCCATCTCAAGCGCCCCGGCGCGGTCGATCACGTCCTTGAGCGCGAGTGCCCACGAAGAGCCATCGCTGCGCGGATAGGAAAACTTGCGCGACGAAAGCTCCGCGGCAAGCACGCTCTGCAACTCGGCCTTCACGTCCGCGACGCTCCTTCCCTTCGGCATCGCGTACCGCTCGGTCCGCCGCGCGACGCGATCCGGGAACCCGCGCACGACGTCAATCGCGATCAACAGGCGCAGATCGCGTGCCGGCGTTGCGAAATCTTCCCACGCGCCGGTCGTCTCGAAGATCGAAGCACCGTCCGGCATGGACGCGTCACCATGCCCGCTGTTCTGGAACTTCCGCCCGTTTTCAACGGACGTCACGCGCGCCTTCACCTGCTCTTCCAGCGAAGTGATCGCTTCCTTCATGGCGCGCAAGGGATCGAGCGGCGCCGGTGACATCACGTCATCCATCCGATCGTAAAAGGCTTCGATCCCGAGTTTCGACTGTTCGAGTGAAAAATCGCCGTATTGCGGATTTTTCGCGATTTCGTCGTTAGTCAGCCGCCGCAGGGTGCCGTTCTCGCGCACGATCGGCCGGAAGCGCTTGAACCCCGGGCTGCCGAGCGCAGGATCCTGGGCAAAAAGGAAATTGCCGCGCCAGAAACGCTTTCGCGCGACAGTCCCGTCCGGTTGCGCGTCCACGGCGAAAAACACGCCCGCTGAATCGTCCGTCTGCGCCACGCGCCGCGAAAGCACCAGAATGTGTCCGAACGGATCAGCGTAAACTGTGCCTGGACGCAAGGTCCCCTGTGTCAGCGGCACGGGATAGTAATCGGTGTTGTCGTCGCTCGCCCGCGTTCGCCCGGTTCCGGAATGGACGGCGTCGGCGACGGTCGACTGCACATAGCGCCCCACCGACGCCGCGAGCCCTGTCCGCTTCGCCGCAGCTGCGCCCGATGCGGGATTTTGCTCGGGCGAAGAAGAACGCGCTGCATCGAGATGCTGAATACTGAACCACTGATAGCACTTCGGCGGCTGGCCACCGCCGCCGCGCGAGCATTTCGAATATCCGAACGGCAGACCCATCTTGAATGCGAAATATGCACGCAAAAAGTACGGAAGGTCGGCGCAGTCGGGACGATAAACGAGCCCCATCTCGTCTTCGCCAAGACCCAAATGATTGAACAGGAAATTACGCGATCGATCGCGCAGCACTTCATGCAGCGCCGGCCACGACGGCGCAGCGTCGAGCGGCGCGTCGAACAGCTTCTCGATCCATGCAGAATACAAATTTTCCGTCGCGCGATTCCACGTGTTGCGCAAGGGCCAGACGCTCTCCGAGGTCGCACTCGGCGACGGCGGTCTGTCGTCGCGCACGGCGATGTCCCGGCTGATCGTGCTGCAGTCGGCCGATGCGAGTTTTGCTTGCCACGCCCCCGCGGGCGGTGACGCGAACTCGGCGAACCAGAAATACGGCGGCCCGCCGTGCCGTTCACGTGATTTGGCCACGACTCGTCCATCGGGCGCGACCAGCGACAGCTCGCCCTCAAGCGGTTTCTCCGCGGCGAAGACGACGCGCAACGGGGCGCCCTTCCACGGGGCGACCGGCGATGACAAGACCGCGATGTCGGTGTCGTCGCCACAGATGCCTTTGGCCTGCGAGTCGACGACCGGAAACAGAAAGACGAAAAAAGCGCATGCCATCGGCAACAATGCCGTCACGGCATTAGCGAACTGACGTGCCAGAAACAATTGGGACCCCTTCCTGGACTGCTTTCTTTGACCGCAATCGAACGATACGGCGAAAGGGTTGGCTGAATGATGGCAAGATCCGTCGTCAGGCAAGATCGACGATAAAACCATGGGCCCCGGTCCCCTTCGGTTTCGCCTTTGACCGGCTGGGCGAGAGTTCTTTCGATTGAACCCAGCGCGGCGGCCGTTCGATAGCGCCATTCTTGCGTTTCGAGACCAGCCCTTCAAGGCCCGGCTCGCACGCTGTCGGAACTCAGCCGGTTCGGTCCAGCCGATGCGCCCGGGGGAGACGCCGTTTTACTGGCGTACGATGCGGATCTGGTCGCCGCAGGCCGCGGCGGTCACACCGATCTGCGCATGACCATAGTCTGAATTGCACCAGCGCCCGCCTTCGAACAGACCGTGCGAAGCGGCGATCTCGCCGAGAACCCGGCGGCCGGGCAGATTGCAGCGCGAATCAACGACGCCGCGCCGGAGCTGACATACGTCCAGCGCTTTCCCGCACGGATGTTCGCTGGACGGCGAACAATGGCCGGGGCGAATGCCACCCATGAACAGCACGCGCGCGCCGTGATTGGTTTCCAGATCGTCGATATAGGCTTGAAAACGTGCGGCATAAGCGACGCCAACGCGAGCACGTGCGCCTGTCTTGGCGGATACGATGACACCCATTGTATTGCCGTTGGCGTCGAGCGCAGCGGATTGAGTCCGGGCAGTCGCTGTCGTCTTTTTAATTTCCGGCCGGCCCTTGCGAGGGCTCGCGACCGGCAGTGTTGCGGCACGAGTCGTGCAGTGGCCATCGTTGTCGCAGCTGGTCACCGGTGAACCTTTTTGAACATGACCTTGTCCGGCTTCTGCCGATGGAATTGCAATGAGGACGCTGAGAGCGGCGAGTACGGCAACTTTCATGCTCACCTCCTAGAAAGACCACCGCTGCGAAGCGGGCTTTTCCATATTCTCCGACGAGTCGCGCGTCGACCCACGGTATTCGGCCGCATCGATGCCCATGTATTTTCGGTAGATCCATCGGCCGTCGTCTCGCCGACGCAATACCGTTCCCCACAACAGGCGACCTGTGATCGATCGCCTTGGAACGATGACCGACCACAGATGCCAAACCTCCTCATAGGGAGGTCTTTGCCTGGGGGCCACGATCCGAAGAACGTCGTGCTTGCTTGCATAAATGCGCAGCATTGCGGGTCAACCGTTCGGCCCACCTATAGACGCCACGCGCTCGTCTTCAATTGGATTACAAATTTACCGTAACGAAGAAACCTTAATGGCCGGACGGCGCCCCAACAGCAGGCACAATCAAAGGGGTATCTCAATCCGGAATTATCTAAATGTTGCCGGTTAACCGGAGAATGAGTCTGATGACGGCGTCCGTCGAGACCGAGATGAAACGTGACACAAAGTTAAGGTCCATGCCCATTTGCGAACCCAGCAACGGCAGGAGAATGAGCAGTCCAACAAGAATGATCATCCCGTAAGGTTCAAGACGGGCAAGTTGTCTCGCCAAAACATTCGGAAGCAAACCGACGGCAATGCGTCCCCCATCAAGAGGCGGGAGGGGGAACAGATTGAAGACCGCGAGAATGACGTTGATGATGAGCGCGTTCTTCAGATTCAGCGCGACCCACTGAGCGACTGTGCCTGGCAGATAGACAGCCAGATGAAAACTCAAGGCGGCAGCGATTGCCAACGCAATATTCATTGCAGGACCGGCCGCCGCGACAAGCACCATGCCGATACGGGGACTACGAAGCGCGCGAAAATTGACTGGCACCGGTTTGGCGTACCCAAACAAGAATGGTGACCCCGCGAGAACCAAAAGTCCCGGCAGTGCAATGGTGCCAAGAGGGTCTATGTGCCGGAGTGGATTGAGGCTGACACGTCCAAGTCGTGACGCAGTTTCATCTCCGAGATAGCGCGCAACATACCCGTGAGCCGCCTCGTGGAACGTAATGGCGATAAGAACCGGCAGCAGCCAGACTGAGATGATGTAAACGAAGTCCATAATGTCGTGTGTACCCAGAAAAAATGACGCGCGCTATGTTCGCTATTTGGCGTGCTTCGAACGTGCCGGCTATCTCGGCACGACGTCCGCTCTTTCACCAAATGCAGACGCAAATCCTATACGAATGAGGGAAATCAACGCAGCGCATCGCCGGTCATGACGAAATCGCGAAGGCAGGAAAGACGTTGTTGAGCGCGGACAATCTCTAATTTCTTTCCTGTCGCGACATGGACGTCTTTGTCAGAGCTGCGGCACGCGCCGCTATGCGCTCGTAGTCAACCGCTATCCGAAACAGGACCGCCTTCGATCCATAGTCGGCGATCTGTTCCGCAAACGACCGTGTTTCCTCGGCGCGAGCCTGCCAATATTCCGGGTCATCCAAGCGGACCGACATTTCCCCCTTCCCCCTCTCATCTGTTGGGCCCGACGTTTGCCTCGGCCAACTCATGTGCTCCCGCTGCAAGAATAATCGCTATTCGGTCAAAATCCGAACAAAGAATATCGCTTGATAAACGGAGGGGTCATTTGACGTTGGGGGTTCAAGTGCGTAATGCGTCTCGCCTGCCAAAACGGTTGCCTGAGGGTACGAAATACGTTGTCGAGAGCTGTGGACCGATCGTCCGGCGATTTGTTGAACTACCGAATGGCAATAGAATACCATTGCCCATCCGAAAAGCTCTGACTTGCACCTGCGCCGACCGTGACGCCGTCAGTATCGTGCCTGCGCAGACGCGATTGCCTGTGTCGGTGACGTGACGGACGAATTGCGGTCTGGACTCCTGCGCGCGATAGGCGGAAGTTGTGCGGCATCACCGGCTGCAGTTGTGCCAGGCGCCGGTGGCTGAGAGACAGATAGCGCTCCCGCCTGTGGGACGTATCGGGGTCGCCATGTCACAAATTCATCAGAATCAAAAAAAACCTTATGTGGACGAAATCGTTCACCCCCTCTGTGCGAGATGCCGTACGCCAATGTGGCTTACGCACGTCGAGGACGAATACCCGGGTTATGAACGGCGAAGGTTTGAGTGCCAGGCTTGCGGCGCCACCATGACCGAGTGGGCCTGTATCGCGCAGGATAAAAAATAGCCGCGCCCGTTGGTTGGTGGCGATGACGCGGGCGTGGAATGAACCGCGTGAGCTGCCGGGCAACCCGGCTCATTCTTTCTTTGCGCGTGTGGAGAATCCCCCGCGTCATCGCCGACATTGATTATGAGTGAGTCGGCATCAAAAGAACGGTAGCATCACACGGTCGCTCAATATCATCGCGCGATGACGCGGCCGACTGCCAATGCGACATTGGCCTGACGAGTTTGCAGGCCGCACGCGCGACGCGAAAATCTTGGCAGCAAAGCCTGCGCATCAGTTGACGCTGTTGACGTGTTGGTGATCAATCGATGCCGCGCAGACCCAGACGTTCGCGAGGCAATCCACGTCGATCCACCGATCGAATGTTCCATTTGTAGCAAAATGGAAACACCCAAACAGCAATCGAGGTTGTTCTCCGCGAAGATGGTAACTCCCTACCGTAATGCCTGTCTTATAAATTGTGCATCCCGCATGCTTCCGTTAACTTCGTAACGCTACAAAAATTACAAAACACGAGTCGCGCCCTGACTTTGGCACGGCAGTAAATGGAGAACCGTAATGCGAAAGCACTCGTTGGCGCTGGTTGCGCTTGCCACCATTGGTCTGGCTGCAAGTCAGGCATCGGCCGCTGATCTTCCAAGAAAAGCTCCGGCCTACGTACCGCCAGCGCCACCGCCAATTACCTGGACGGGATGTTACATCGGCGGCAACGTCGGCGGGATATTTGGCCGCCGCTCGGCGGATTTCGCTTTTGGGTCACTCGATTCAGACAACAATTCTGGCTTTGCTGGTGGCGGTCAAATTGGCTGCGATTATCAATTCGCCGGCGGATGGGTGCTCGGCATCCGCGATATGTTTGATGGGTCAAGCCTGAGCAGGCAGCGAACTTTCTCCTTTCCAGGTGCAGCAGGCACGGTTGACTTCAAGAATAGTTGGTTCGACACCCTGACCGGCCGCATCGGCTATTCGTTCACTCCCGCCTGGCTATGGTACTTCCAGGGTGGCGCCGCCTGGGCCAAGAACAGTGCCGACCTCACCATTGCTGGTTTTGACGTTGGCAGTGCCGACAGGACCAGAACAGGCTGGACGGTTGGTGGTGGCGTTGAATGGATGTTCGCGCCGCATTGGTCGGCATTTCTGGAAGGCAACTACATGGACCTCGGCTCGACCAATCGCAATATAGTCGCCCCGAACGTCGTTGCCTGTGCCGCTGGTTGTGCCTTCAGTACCAAAGCGACCGCGACCACTGTCCTGGTCGGCGTGAACTACAGATTCAATTGGGGCAAGGCACCTTATTAAGCTCCTCAATCAGATCTTGCAGGCGTATTCAAACGAGGGGACAGCATGAAAAAATTCATGATTGCAGTTTGTTCGATTGTTCTTGCCATTGGGGTCACTGGATGCGTCGGCAAAGCTCCGGTCGGAAAAGGTAAGGCTCCGGTCGTCCAAACGCGGGGTTGATGACCGTTAAGCCATTCGTTGGCGAAGGGTTCGAAGTGGCGGCAAGCTGTCTCAACCCGGCTTGCCGCCACTTTTATGCGGGACGCCCGCGCCGATAGATATCGAAGAACTTAAGACGATGTCCGCTTTTGACCCAAAGCGGACATAACGCATCGCTTCACGCAGCCAATTTGAGCCGGTACGATAGCCTGCTGATCGCAGCCTGTAGCGCGGAGGACAATCATGACTAAAGCCACACGAACTAATTAGGTCATAATGAAAGTCGACCGTCGCTTAAAAAGGCCTTCAAATAACAACCCCGGACGCCCATCACGCGCGATGGCGGAAGAGGCGGTTAGAACTTTGATTAAATGGGCTGGCGATGATCCAGCCAGAGAAGGGCTTTTGGGAACCCCGGCCCGGGTCGTCCGCGCATATGAAGAATGGTTTTCCGGCTACTTTGAAGATGCGCGTGACTATTTGCAGCGCACATTCAAGGAAGTTGGGGGCTATGACGAAATGGTGGTTCTCCGTGACATCCGCTTCGAAAGCCATTGCGAACACCATATGGCTCCCATCATTGGACGCGTTCACATTGGCTATCTTCCTCGCAAACGCGTTGTTGGTATTTCGAAGCTCGCGCGGCTTATCGACGTCTACGCGAAAAGAATGCAGGTCCAGGAAAAAATGACTGCTGAGATCGCGGCCTGTCTCAATAGTGTGCTGAAACCCTCTGGGGTGGCTGTTGTCGTCGAGGGCGCGCACGAATGCATGACGACGAGGGGCATTCACAAATCAGACGTCACGATGGTCACAAGCCGAATGCTGGGCGTGTTTCGGACCAGCGAAAAAACCCGACAGGAATTTCTCTCCGCAATAAAACTAAAGCACCGAATAGGGGCGTTTTAAGTGCGGTTGGCCCAAGAGGTTCCGAACGCTGAACCAGAACGTGGACGCAGCTGATTTTGCCGGTTTCTGGCTGCGACACCAACGCATAGGTATGCGTAACGTCTAACCTGTTCCGGGTGCTTGAGCCTACTCGGCATCAAGTTTGTTCGTGCATCGACTTCTAAGATGAATGCTGATTTTGATCTTCCTGGAAAGCCAGACTGTTGTTGGGCAGCAACCACCTCGCATCAGTCCTATCTGACGCTGCGAGAAATGCGGCCTGATCTGCGTGAGGTGATCGCCCAATGCGAGCGGGCGCGCCAGATGCACGATAACTGCCGTGTGCATATGCCGGGGTGTATTAAGCGTTGGGTTTAAGGCGGATGACAAGATACATCGGAACAATAGCTTGTGCGTTGTTGCTCGCGACTGCGGGACTGAGCGTTGGAACGGACAGGACCCGCCAACCCGCGCATCGCGGCGCAGTAAAGAAAAACCAACACGCGCAGCCGCGCCTTGACTATCGCAACCGGACTTCAAACTGGCCTTACGGTTCCGGGTACAACTTCCCTTATCCAGATCGCCCTTATGGATATCCCGGTCATGGCGGCGAATAGAGACTAATGATGACGCCTGCCAGGTCCACTATCGGATTGAGCGACCGATGAAACGCTTTCATGGAGGCCTAAGAAATCGCCAGTAGAAGGCTCCGAACACTAAGACAATGCCAATATTCACTGCCAGCCGTTCCCAGAATCGGTTTCTGAAGAACGCCAAATCTACACCGACTATGATGGCTGCCATGGCCACCACGTAAAGCACTACCGTTACCTGTCGTCCCATGCTGAAGCGGATAATAGCTTTTTACTGAGATCCGTTGAAGCCACGAGGGCCGCTAGGCGATCCGCAACAGCTCGGTCGCTGTCGTAAAACGAGCCGACACCGGTTGGACCAGCGAGGTAGCTATCGAACGGCTTGAGCAGGTGCGATAAGGCGACCGGCGGTTTTCCGCGTTTTGCGTGAGCATCCAGCAAATAACGCGGATGTTGCACGGATCGTGCACGATGGTGCTGACGTACGTTCCGTATTCATCGTACTGGCAACGGATGAGCCCATCCCGCTCGAGCGTTATTTTGGTGTCGGGCACAGTCTGGCCTTCCGGCATGTACACCGTCGCCCGGGTGATGGGGTGCTGTAGCTTCTGGATCGCGACGTACGCGTCATCGCTCATGTTGAGAAACACCGCTGTGCTTGTTCCGGCAAAATAATTTGAAGTTTTTAATTTTGCGTTTCTCATCGTAGAACAGATCATGACGCCCGGTTGGTAAAATGGGATGCATGTCCTATTTTGATAGGCCTCCGTCGCGCAACCGGCGTCAAGTCAAACCCGCTACTCTGGGCTGTCAGGGAAAATTTTCAACGATCGACCGGCAGTTTCTTGAATACATCCTCACGACATCGACGCTTGTGCGCTACAAATTTCCGCTATTGGCACTTAGCGGACATCACGTGCATCGAAAAGCCGTCTCGCAATGCACGGTTCTGACTGTTACAGTTCAGACGGATTACTATCGACTGATGCGCCGCCGAAAACGATGCCACAAGCATGAATTATTGTAGATAGCGATAACGTGCGAGGAAGTAGCCAATAATCTAGTCGCGCGAGTGGATGAATCGTAATTCTCCGACAGTGTTCTAGTAAGCAACTCGATGTTTGCCGATTGTTTTGAAGTGAGCTTAATAATCCAGTGAAACAACAGACGTCGGGGCTGAACATTCTCGTGTTAACGGTTGTTGAAAGCATGTTGTGCAGGGCAGGTCACAATGAGCCATTCAAGCATTGCTCTCACGTCGATGATCTACACGGTCGTGACGATCTTGGTTGTATCGCATCCCCAAATTATGCAACTAGAAAAAGTGTACTCGGCGGACCCGAGCGTCGGGCGTTCTATTGGACATCCTATTGGCCTATTGGCGCGGCCAAAGACCAGCGGCTGTCGCTTGCCGCATCAAGTCGCTCAATTCGTATGGACGATTGAGGAATTCGCAGCCCCGATCTGACTGAGGCCTTTCTGACAGCAGTTGGAACTGATCAGCATCCACCTTGAACAATCGTACGAAATACGCGCCGAGAGAGGGTTCAGCGGTCTCATTTGTAATCGTGCTCATCGTCCTCTCCCACTCGGCGGCAGTTGCAAGCGTGAGAGTAGTGGGTCCACGACGAGGCATCAGTGATCAACATCACATAGAGGTGAATATTCTCGCTACTTCAATGTCCGCTATTGGCACAAAGCAGACATCGTCTAGTGCACGGCACATGTCTGCTTTTGGGAGTAAAGCGGACATCGCCTATTGCACTGCACATGTCCGCTTTTGACCCATAGCGGACATCGCACGCCTACGCGCAATTCAGTCAATTCGAAGCGCGAGACACTATGCAGCGCCCTCCAGAAAGAACTCGCCTTCTCCGCTAGTGACTTTTTTCGAAGCTCGTGCATTGCTGGCACTCGCCGGGGCGAACCGATGAACCCTTCCGACCAATCTTCTGACGCTTATCATCAGTCTGAAATCGCTGATGAAATTGATGAGGCCGCACTCGCGGAGGTAATGCGGGTGACACCCCTCGGCGCCGCCGTTCTCGCCGGAACGGCTGTTGCGTTGCTCGTGCTCGGCTATCTAGCGATCTATCTGATGGTATTCTTGCCACGCGGAACGGTGGGCTAGCGCCGCTATGACCGACCGACCAGCCGAAATTCACGAAAAGCGAATTCTCGGCACCGAATTGCTATGGGCGTTTGGTGTGGGCGTGCTCGTTGCCGCCACGCTCAGTGTGATTGTGTTCACCGCTCTGAGTAGAGATATCAACCCACCCAGCAACGTCGAGCGGAGCGATCCGAAGACGTTGCACTTGTCGGGCGAGTTCGCTGAACACAATCTGGGCACGACGGTGGGTCCAGACGGCAGGGTTACGGTGCGGATCATCGCTACTCAATTCATGTTTGTTCCGCGTTGCATCGCAGTTCCGCGCGGGCGCGAGGTCACGCTGCGCTTTGCATCGCCCGACGTCGTTCACGGTCTTCTGATCACCGGGACCAATGTGAACACCATGGTGGTGCCGGGCTTCGTCGCACAGGTGCACACCGAATTCACCCGTGGCGAAGATCTGCTGATGCCCTGTCATGAGTATTGCGGTCTGGGCCACAGCGAGATGTGGGCCACCGTTCAAGTGATGCCAGACGATCAATTCAAGCCGGGGCCGGACGGGAGGGTTTCCTGTGCGCAACGTTGAGCGACTTTGCCTTGCCCATTTCTGGGTGGCGTTCGCGGCATTTCTCGTCGCCTGCTTCCTCGGCGCCTGGCAGATGTGGGTGCGCAGCCCATGGGGCGCCAATGTCGGCACGCCGGGACAATATTTCATGTCGGTGACGGCGCACGGCGTCTCGATGGCCTATGTGCTGACCACCTTCTTCATCATGGGTTTCGGCTATTTCGTTGCCGTTACGTCGCTCGGCCGTCCTCTCCCCGGCAAAGTTTGGGCGTGGGTCGCGTTCTGGATGGCGATCGTTGGCGTCGTGATGGTGCTGGTCCCGATCATCATGGGGCAGGCTTCGGTGCTCTTCACGTTCTATCCGCCGCTCACCGCAAGCCCCTGGTTCTATATCGGGCTGGTGCTCGTCGTGGTTGGCTCATGGGTCTGGTGCGTTCTCATGCTTGTCGCGATGCGCGAGTGGAAACGCGAAAATCCAGGGCAGCCCGTGCCGTTGGCGATGTTCGCAACGGTCGCAAACGCGGTAATGTGGCTTTGGACCACCGTCGGTGTGGCCGCCGAACTGCTTTTCCAGGTCATTCCGGCATCGCTGGGCATCGTGCAAACCATCGATGCAGGTCTGGCGCGCACGTTGTTTTCGTGGACGCTGCACGCCATCGTTTATTTCTGGCTCATTCCGGCATATATCGCGTTTTACACGCTGGTCCCGCGCGCGGCGGGCGGACGCCTCTATAGTGATACGATGGGCCGTCTAACCTTCATTCTGTTTCTGATCTTTAGCTTGCCGGTCGGAATGCATCATCTAATGATGGACCCACAGCACGGCAACGGCTGGAAGTTCATCCAAGTGCTGCTCACCGTCTTTGTGTCAGTGCCGACGCTGCTGACGGTTTTCACCATCACGGCATCGTTGGAAATCGCCGGACGGCTGCGCGGCGGCCGCGGTGTTTTCGGCTGGATTGCAAAGCTTCCCTGGGAACGGCCGGCCGTCCTCGCAACCGGCCTTGCGTTCGTCATGCTCGGCTTCGGTGGTTTCGGTGGGTTGATCAATAATGGATATGGCATGAACGCTATGATCCACAACACGTCGTGGGTCACCGCGCACTTTCATCTGATCTTTGGCGGCTCCGTCGTCGTCATGTACTTCGCGATCGCTTACGAGATATGGCCGCGCCTGACTGGCCGGGAGCATGCGTCGCCTGCGCCGCTCCGTTGGCAACTCTGGCTGTGGTTCATCGGTATGATGGTGATGACCTTGCCCTGGCACTGGCTGGGCCTGCAAGGCCAATGGCGGCGCGTCGCCAATTTCAATTACGACGATCCCATCATCGCTGCCTGGGGACCGTGGGTCCTCGTCTCTTTGTTCGGTGGTCTCGTGTTGCTTGCCTCCGCGCTGCTGTTCGTGCGCAATCTCGCGGTCCTTCATCGCAGCCCGCTGCCGGTCACTCAGCGTCCCCTGTACGCACTGGCGGTGCATCCGCCGCATCGCGTTCCGGCTGCGCTCAACGGCTTTGGACTCTGGAATGTGTTGGTCCTTGTCTTGATGCTGCTGGCATACGGCTACCCGATCGCCCAGTTCGTGATCGAACCGTCACCGGCGGCGATGGTGCATCGGTTGCATTAGGAGCGCGCCATGGCGCATACGTCTGAGTCCGAGTCCCACGCCCTCGATCAGCCATGGCGGATTTGGGCGAGCGTCGCCATTTTCGGCATTGTGCTCAGCGGCGTTGTCTTAGGCGTCGTGATCATTCCCGTGGTCCAAGGCCGCAGCGACGGGATCGACGCCTACACCGCGATTTGCCGGGCGCTCGGAATATTGCCGGGATCGCCCGCACGGCAACAGGTTACCGATCGCACGCCACCGGCACCGGTTTCGCAAGTGGTGTGGACACCCGACCTGCTGCAAATTCTCGCCAACGCAAAACCGGAACGGGGCCGCGCCAAAGCGCAAGAGGTTTGCGTCGCATGTCATGGCGAGCAAGGCGTGTCGGCGGCTCCGGAGTATCCGCATCTTGCCGGCCAATCTGGCGCAGCGATTTACAAGCAGCTTAACGACTATCGGACCGGGAGCCGAACGCACCAGCTGATGACGGACATCGCTAAGGCTCTGGATGAGCCGACGTTGGCCGATGTTGCCGCCTATTACGCGGCGCAGCCAAAGCGCAATCTAAATCTGAAGACGCTCGCGGAATCGCCTCCGGCGATCGTTCACCTAGTCGAGCTTGGCGATCCAAGCCGCAACATTCCGCCTTGCGCGGCGTGTCATCGCCCCGGATCGGGTGGTCCCATCGAGGCTCCGATCCTGGCCGAGCAAGGACAGGAATACATCGTACGGCAGTTGAAGCTCTATGCCTCTGGCGAGCGGCGCAACGATGTTTATGGACGAATGAGGACCATCGCGGCGAAGCTAACCCCGGGCGAGATCGATGGACTGGCCGCATATTACCGAGCCGGATTTAGATAGATCTGAAGTCCGTTATTGGCACTTGCCGAGTGCACTGCACATGTCCGCAAGCGGACATTCGCCAAAATTGGGCTACGCCTCAGGCACGTTTGGTGTCCGCTATCACGAGACGCTCGATTGTGAAGGGTGTGCATCTTCTCACACCAACATGACACTGAGCTCAGAGATTCTAGGCAGTTGTAATCCTGCAACATGCCGCGACGATGTGAAAACTTCCGCTTGGATGCTCTTAATTGCAGCGAGAGCGCGTGTACTATTTTACCTTGGGTTTAATTGCTCGCGAGCCCGAAACTTGCCGTGTTTACTCACATTGTTTTGCTCGCCAGCAAGCAGGTGCCACCAGCAACGGTCAAAGACCTCGTTGCGGAAACGCGACGAACTTATGCTGGCGCACTGGAGGTCGGAGAAGACCTGATGTGCATCGAAATCGGCGAAACAATCACCGTGCAGAAGCTGGAGGGGTAAGTTATGGCAATGTCCGCTATTGGCACAATGCGGACATCGGCTTGTGCGCTGCACATGTCTGCTAATGACCCAAAGCGGACAAACAGCCTCTCGCCCTTTTCCGGCTGCCGGTCTATCTGATAAGATTTGCAAAAAAGACTGTCGGACTCGTGTGGAGGATTGGGTGCGCAGGCGAGATTTCATCAGAGCCTTAGCCGGCTCGACATTGCTTTCGCCGCTCGTCGTGCGTGCGCAGCAACCGGCGATGCCGGTAATTGGATTTCTTGACCCCACTTCGCTTGACAAATACGCGCCGTTCGTCGAGGCGTTCCGCAACGGCCTTCGCGAGGTCGGCCTCATTGCCGGCCACAATCTGGCAATTGAATTTCGTTGGGCAGAGGGCCAATACGCGCGGCTGCCGGAGATGGCTGCTGATTTGGTGCAACACAAGGTCGCCGTCATTGTTGCAACCGGCATTACGGCGACACGCGCCGCCAAGGCAGCGACTTCGACCATCCCGATCGTTTTTAATACCGGAGGCGATCCAATCAAATTTGGTCTGGTCCGCAGCCTCAGTAAGCCAGGTCAAAATGTGACCGGCGTTGCATCGTTAGGCAAAGTACTCGTAGCGAAACAATTGGAAATCTTGCACGAACTCGTCCCCCAAGCTGCCACGATTGCTTTTTTAGTAAATCCGAACAATGCCGTCGCGGATCTCGACACGAGCGACGTGCAAGCGGCTGCAAATACGCTGGGAAGGAAGCTGGTTGTTGTCAAAGCTGGGACCAAGGATGACCTCGACAAGGCCTTTGCCGCCATTAATGGACAGCATGGCGGAGCGCTCGTAGTCCAGACTGATCCATTTTTTCTGGGCCAACGGGATCAAATCGTAGCGCTCGCTGCCCAGCATGCGGTGCCGGCAATTTACTATTTGAGAGACTACCCGGCTGCAGGCGGACTGGTAAGCTACGGAACCAGTCTTTCCGATGCTCTGCGGCTGGTCGGCAGATACGCCGGTCGCATTCTCAAGGGTGAAAAGCCGGGCGATCTACCGGTTCAACAATCGGTGAAAACCGAATTTGTAATCAATCTCAAGACTGCCAGGACACTTGGGCTTACCGTACCTGTCGGCTTATTGAACGCTGCCGACGAGGTGATCGAATAAGTGCCGCGATGTCCGCTATTGGCACAAAGCGGACATCCCCAGTTGCAGCGCACATGTCCGCTTTCGGGGGTAAGCGCACATCGCGAAGATTGGCATTTGGGAAGGCAATTCGTCGCGCCCTGGCATTGGCGTCGAGGCATACGAAGCGTGAAGGACTAATTATCCGTCAGGCGTTACGGCAAAGGTCCGCAGGTCAAGAGCACAACGCCTAGGGCGACAATCCAGGTCAGGCCTGCGAAGTAAATTGCGTCAACTCGCCATGTCATGGTCCGTTTCTCCCGACTAAGAGTGCAATCGAGTGCAGCAAGGCATGTTCGGATCGTGGCCCTCCATGATTTAAAATGCTGTCACTTAGCTTGATAGAATTTAAGTCGAAGTTCCGCTATTAGGGGTAAAGCGGACATCGCTCCCACATCGCAAAATGTCCGCTAATAACCCAAAGCGGACATCGGTTAGCTTCTCAACCATAGCTTCCGATCCGCGAAACTGACCCTGTTCTCAGCGCTGGTCCGAGCCAGTACAATTCTTCAGTTTTCCAGAGGAAATGGGAATGAGGCGGCGTGATTTCATCAAACTGATTACCAGCGTGGTGGTTTTCCCACTGGGCGCACACGCGCAACAGACCATGCCAATCATTGGCATGCTCAACAATGGTCCCGTCGAGCCACGCCGCGACCAGATCGAAGGTTTCCTTCGAGGACTGAAGGATACGGGTTTCGTAGAAGGCCAGAACGTCAGTATCCTCAAGCGTGGAGCGGATGACCACTATGATCGCCTGCCAGCGCTTGCGGCCGAGTTACTTCACCGACGCGTAGACGTAATCATGGCGGTGGGCGGGCCACCGGCCGCGCTGGCGGCCAAGGACGCGACCGGCGCAACCCCGATTGTTTTTGCGGCCGTATCTGATCCGGTCAAAAGCGGTTTGGTGGCGAGCCTCAATCGGCCCGGCGGCAACGTCACTGGCAATGCAGGCCTCAGCATCGAACTCGATCCCAAACGGCTCGAAATCCTGACTGAACTTGCACCGGGCGCCATACATGTCGGCGCGCTAATCAATCCCCAACGTCCGGGCGTTGAATTCCAGGAGCAAGATCTGCGTAACGCCGCCAACAGGGCGGGCCGCACGCTACTCGTTCTTCGTCCCGGCAATGCTGACGAGATAGACGCTGCCTTCGCAACACTCGCCGAAAAGAAGATCTCAGCAATGCTGGTGGGCGCGGACGCCCTTTTCAATAACCACCGCCGGCAGATCATTATCCTGGCGGCGCGCCACGCACTGGCCGCCGTTTATCCGTGGCGCGAATTCCCGAGCGAGGGTGGCCTTCTCAGTTACGGACCGAACCTGCCGGACGCCTATTATCAGGCCGGACTTTACGTGGGACGCATCCTCAAGGGCGAGAAACCAGCCGATCTCCCGGTGGTCCAACCGTCGAAGTTCGAGTTGGTCATCAACTTGAAAACTGCGCGCGCAATCGGACTGACTGTTCCCCCGGCCTTGATCGCTCGCGCCGACGAGATCATCGAGTAATCGAATGTCCGCTTCTGGCACAAAGCGGACATCAGCTGGTGCAGCGCACATGTCCGCATTGGGTGTAAAGCGGACATGCCGTTTTGCACTGCATATGTCCGCTAATGACCCAAAGCGGACATGGAGAGGTACAGCGAACCTACATATCCGAGACTTTACCACCGGCCGCGGAAGTGACGTCGATGGCCCCATCCGTCACGCCAAGCCGGACCGGCGTACGCGTACACAGGAGGTGCCGCATACACACGCGGCGCCACATAGACGGGATATTCATCAACCACCACTGGCGGCCGCGCTAGAATGACGGGAGCCGGCTCCTCGACAATTACAGGCGGCACAGTCCGGTACGCGTACGGGTGAACGTCCCGCTCGTAGTTTGGAACGTCGCTATACGGAGTTACCTGCAGATCGGCGGCCCCTGCCGGCGATGCAAGAGCTAGTGCACTTGCTGCACCCAAGATCATTTTACGCATTGACGTTGTTCCCTTGGTTGTCGCCCTGTGGCGAGCAAACGCGGGAGCCCTGTTGTTAGGTCCATGAACGGGTGTTCAGCCGTCCCATTTTGACTGCAAACGTCATAAATAATTTTGTGCGTGTAGAATCGATTTGAGTGCGGTTCTCATCGGAACGCACAGAAGGTTCCTGTGTTGGCCTCATAAAACCTGTTTAGAAGGAGGTCAGTATGCATAGGGATGACGAATATAAGCTCTTAGCCAAAAGCACTCGGCAGCGCGGATGCGAAAAACAAAACGCCCTGTTAAGAGCGCAATGGGAAATTTTGGCCGCCACCTACGTGCGGCCGGCCAATCAATCGAAGAAGGTCGATGACAGTGGCACGTATTGCGATCCCCCGCGGGATCGCACCTAAGCGGGATAAAAAGAAAGGGCCAAGGCGACGGTGTGGACGCCTTGGCCCTACCAACCGCGTTGCTCTCGTGGACCGGTAGGTCCGCGGTCTGGAAAACATCAATGCCTATTCGTTTTGCTCGCGATACCTGACGACTTTGACGGTCAGGTGTTGGCACCTCGGGCACTCAAAGGTGCGTTTATCGTGACCGACCTTTTCAGGCTCGATGCAAATGAGCCACATATCGGTGTCGCAGAGTTCGCAACACGGATGAGGGATCATCCGCAATTGCGGAAATGCTTGCGGTCGCACGCCACCCAGCCCTTTTATGGTCTAAATTCTAGGACCTTGGCGGCTATCCGCATTTAAAAAAGATACAGCATCGGTAATTTTTTGAACTTCCAATTGTTTGCGCCCACAGTCTCGCGGGCTATATCGTCGGTCTGTTGTGATGATAGCTGTGCCAACCTAAGACGAACGCCTCGCTCTCGCCCGACGCCATGTCGACGCAGGCCACCTGATTGTCGCCCATCAGAGGCAGATGGTTGAAAGGCATAAAGCGGAAGGCCGCGACACCAAGGCCGCGCAGGAGCTACTGGCGGTCCTCGAACGTACCCAGAAAGTCTTTGAGCGCGACCTGGCCAGCTAGAGAAAAAGCGGCGGTGAAAAAGAAATGTCTGCTAATGACCCAAAGCGGACATTCCACCCTTCTGTGGCACAAGACGAAGCGATACGATGGCGGCTTCGGAGGTGGCGGTGAGACGGCGCGAGTTCATCACATTGATCGGAAGCGTGGCGGTGTGGCCGGCCGCGGCCATCGCGCAGCAGAACAACGAGAAACGGCTGGTCGGTATCATCACCGGGTTCAACGACAAGGAAACGGCGCCCTTTTACGCCGCGTTTCGCATGCGGTTGCGGGAGCTGGGCTGGATCGAAGGTCAAAACGTTGCTTTCGATGTCAGAGCCACGAGTGGAGACTACGGAAAACTGGATACGGAAGCAGGCAGCCTGATCGCGGCCTCACCGGATATCATCGTTGCCCAGGGAACAGCGGGCCTCACCGTCGTAAGACGATATACCAAAACCATACCGGTCGTTTTCACCCAGGTTTCCGATCCTGTCGGCCAACGATTGATCGACAGCCTAGCTCATCCCGGCGGCAACATCACAGGCCTCACCAATTTCGAATTCACATCCGGGGGCAAGTGGATCGAGCTGCTGCTGGAGCTCGATCGCAGGATTTCGCAGGTGATGCTCATAACAAATCCCGCCAACGAAAATACCGGGCAATTTGTAAAGGCGATCACAGTAGCCGGGGATACCAAGAAAATTGCGGTTCGCGTTGCTTCGGTCCGCGATGGGGCCGACATCCAGGACGCAATCGAGAACTACAGCAAGCGATCCGGAGGGGGTCTCATCATCTTTCCGGATGGCCAGCTGATAAACAATCGTGAACTGATCGTCGAACAGGCGGCGCGCCATCGACTGCCAGCGGTGTATCCCTTCCGGATCTTTCCGGAGGTTGGCGGGCTTTTATCGTATGGACCCAGTTTTACGGCGATTTTCCGTCGGACGGCCGAATACGTGGACAAGATACTCAAGGGCACCAAACCCGCAGATCTGCCGGTCGAGCAGCCCACCAAATTCGAACTGGTGATCAACCTCAAGACCGCCAAGGCATTGGGCATCGACGTGCCGACGTATCTTCAGCAGGTCGCCGACGAGATTATCGAATGACGGCAATGTCCGCTATTGGCGCAAAGCGGACAGGGGTAAAACGGACATAACGTTTTGCGCTGCACATGTCTGCTTTTGACCCAAAGCGGACACAACGACACTCGCGGGAGGTGCCTTTCAACGGGGCTGTTTGAGCCGTACGATGCCCTGTCTGAGCCTCGGGGGCAGCCAATGCGGCGGCGCGAATTCATTAGTCTTCTCGGCAGTGCGGCCGCGCTGTGGCCAATTCGAGCCAGCGCGCAGATGCCGGTAGTGGGTTCGTCAACAGCTCTTGCGGGCCAAGGCGCGCAGCTGAACTTGAAAATGCGCGATCCGCCGACTCCTGCAGCCCGGTGAGTATGGCGGCCCCAATTTGTTGCAATGGATGCTGCCGTGCTGCATGCAAAAATGAAGGCCTTCACAATCCCATTACCTTCCTTTTTTCGAGCATCACGAAATTTCTGGCGCTTCGAGGCGCTCCCAAAATAGGAACAAAGTTCCTGCCTATGTCTCACGAACATGTCAGGGTGAGGGTTAACGGACATTGCGTATCACCAAGGGCGCTAGATACACTTGTTTTCGGGACGACGCAGAAATCTGTCCAATGTTTAGCGACGGGAGACAGGCTTTGCGCAACTTTACGGTTTTTATCATCGATGATGATCAAGGCGTCTTGGACGCCTTGAGCAGATTTCTGCGAGCAGCAGGCTACAAAACCAAGGCCTATTCTTCGCCACAGGCTTTTCTCGACGAACACGATCCATCGATGCCCGGTTGCGCCGTGCTCGACCTGTCGATGCCTCGCAAGAATGGGCTGGATGTTCAGCATGAGCTTATGACGCGGGGGATCGAGCGGCCCATTATCTTTCTCAGCGGAAGAGGCACAGTTCCCGCGAGCATCGAGGCAATGAAGGCCGGTGCCGTGGACTTCCTGCCCAAGCCGTTCAAAGACGAAGAACTGCTGAGTGCGATCAAGGTCGCCGAGGAACGCGACCGGGTAAGGCTCGTAAGAGACACAGGACGGCACGCCGCCAGCAAACTAATTGACAAGCTTACGCCGCGCGAAAAAGAAGTCATGGAGTTGGTCGTTCAGGGCCATTTGAATAGGAATATCGCGGCCTTTTTGGGCACGACCGAAAGGACCGTTAAGGAGCATCGCGGACGCGTGATGAGGAAATTGGGCATCAGCCAGTGTTGCCGAATTGGTGCGCCTGACAAGCAAAGTAATTACCAAGCCGCGATAGCCCTCCTTAAATGGTATGGCGCAGCCCTAGAACACACTCATGGACGAGCAAATTTTGGCGGGTGACCAAAGTTGCATTCAGCTGTCGCTGATGATTGACGTCGATTGCGGGATGTCTGCCATGTCGCCTTGCTCCCCTGCTAGCTTGAACCAGGCTCCGGCGATCTCGAGCAATTCAGCCTTTTCTTGTTCGCAAGTAGTCTGCTTCGCCGAAGCCAAGACTTTCTCTCCGTAGCAGCGATATTGTTCAGCTCTGCTGCTCATGATCATCCGTCGCCCCCGCTTTTTCAGCTTGGACCTGATGGCAAGCAACTGGCGTTGATCCAGATCAAAGGTTTAGTCATCGGCCCTTTGACGTAAATCAATGCGAGTTTGCAGTGCGCGGTCATCCTTTTTGCGGAGGCGACGTGCTTAGGAGGTCGTGATGTCGAAAGTAGTAACTGTCGGAGCGACTGCACTCTTCGCCTGCATCTTGTGCGCAACTCCCCTCTCGCTTCGCTTGTCGCCGGAGGGAAACGTGGTGTTGTCCGTGGACAGCGCATCAGCTGTGATTGGCCGTCCCCTCACTCCAGGGAGCGTTGCCGGTGTTAATCGCAGGGTACATCGGCGCGCGTATCGGCACGGATACTACGGCAACTATGGATACGCGTACCGGCCGTACCATCGCGGCTACTATCGCTACTGATTGGTGGTTGCGAGCAGTGCGACTAGTAGGCGTGACCAAACGACCGCGGGTCAAACTCAACGTAAGCGTGCCAAGGACTGACTGGCGGCCCTTCGCTCAAGGCTCGCAAGGAATCGGGCTCGCAGTGCACGATGTCCGCTATTGGCACATAGCGGACACTGGCTTGTGCGCTGCAAATGTCCGCTATTGGGGGTAAAGCGGACATTGAGGGGGACGGGGGCATGATTGCAAACAGTCCCGAATGGACGACGGCAACGCGGGCCTAGCTGAAGACCGCCGATATTGAGAAAAACATTAAACCGGGTATTTTTTCATATGGGCAAGAAACCGCCGCTGAAGCTAGTGAAGCCATCATCCGTCACCGGGTCGCAACCGTCGCGGACCTTAGGCAAAGCCGGGGCCACCTTATGGTCAGCAGTCATGACCGAGTATGACCTTCAGGATTCCGGTGGGCTGGAGATGCTGTTGCAAGCCTGCGCTGCTCTTGATCGTGCCGAGAACTTGCGCCTGGAGATCGACAGAGATGGCGAAGTCATCCGGACCCGTGGCACCGTGCGAGATCATCCGGCGTTGAAGCACGAACTCGCCAACCGGGCGTTTGTAGTTCGTGCACTGAGCCGCCTTGGTCTCAACTTCGAGACCGTGAAGCCGGTCGGACGGCCACCGCAGCCAATAGGATGGCAACCACCATGAGCACCAAGCGCACACCAGTGCGGCCACCGGGTGGCAAGCGGATCACGCTTGCAGCGGTCGCGGCCTTCCGTGAAATGCAGCGCCTCGAAGAATCCTGCGACGACTGCCAATACAACTGCCGGGACGGCGACTGCAAAAAGTGGGATCAGGTCGATGATATCTTGCGCGACGAAACGAAGTTCTATCCGTGGGATTGGCCGACGTGCCGCGAACGGCTGAGCAGAGACGGCCGCGATGCCGATGCCGTGATGCGCTATCGTATGCTCAAGGCTGCGGCTGATGAAGCGGCGCTTGAAGAGGCCAAGCGGAAAGGCGCTGCGTGGCCGTGCGTAACCTTAACTTCAGCATGCATGTCGGTGAAGCGAAAACCGTGTTCGTCGCGCTGACCAACGAAGACGGCTCAGCGTTTGATCCGGCTGGCTCCACTATGGAGTGGTGGCTCGCCAAGACCTCGCAGCGACAAGATCATGCAGAAGAAGCTGGGCGAAGGTCTGAGGCTGTCGCCAGGCGGGGTCTGCATCGTGCTGGCATCGGCGGACACTTACGATCTGCCTCCCGAACTGTATTATCATGAGCTTAAGCTCAACATCGGCTCGACCGGGCTGTCGGTAGTTGGCACCGTGCATCTGCGTCCGGCACCGGACATGCGCGAGGTGCCAGCATGATTGGCCTCTCAGATCGTCAGCTTGCCATCGTGATGGAAGCAGCCAAAGCCGCCGCGCAGTGATGGCATCGCGTTATCGAGAAAAACGTGCGCGGTACCGTTCGACTTCTTTCATACAAAAATCGCCCACGCCCGGAATGCAACGGATTGCACGGGGGTCCATGACCAAAAGTCGCTCGGGGCCATCGGTGCCGTATTCTAGAAGCGCTTTTATTGTCCGATCACTGAACCCATCGGCTTTAAACGACATGTGCGCCTTATAATTATGCGTCACAGCCTTCGCTTCCCGTGGGGCGTTTCCACGAAAACTTGGTCAGCACGGCACGTCAGGGGACGACGATCCACACGAAGACCAAAAGCACAATTGCCGCCACACCAAACAGCGCTAGTTGAGCCGGTCCATAGTCAGAATGGTGGTCGTGGTCATTTTGTACTGTCATGGGCGGTCCCCCCGAAGGACTATCGATCCTATCGGTTTGCTAAGACACCGCCCGTATCATTTTTTGCAAACCTGGGCGGGCCGACATCTGCTTTTGAGGCAGCATCTGCCACACAATCGTCATACGCACGATGATGGATGGTCACCATGTACCTCCGCTTTGGACACGAGTCGTTAACCTGTCAGAAACCGCCAAAAGAATATCGTGTCTCGCAGACAACACCCGGCGCAAACCGCTTTTTTCATTGGAACGATTTGGCCGTGACGGCGTACTGCACCTAACCAAGGAGGAACGCCATGGAGCCTACGGGCGCCAGCGCCATTCAGCCTTGCCCGCGTTGTGGCGGCAAAATACAGTTTAAGCACACAGTTGAAAGCCTCAGAACCGGAGCACCCATAGACTTTTTCCGGTGCGAACACTGCGGTTACGTTCATACAGTTGAACGCCGAACTACAGGTGCACTTTCATCGGACCCGCTGGCCGCGCCTGAAGCAGCAGCAAAGCGCAAGCGGGCCTGATCACCGGGTAGGATGACGGCTGTTGATTTGAATCAGCGCTTCCCAAGCCAAAGGGCTGCGACGACCGCAACACAAGCAAGCCCAATTAAAAAGAGTTCAAGGATCTGATTTTGCGTCACGGGCCCGCCCCTAGGACACCGGTGTAATTTCGATGGGGCAACTGATCAATGTCCGTTACTGGCACTTAGCGGACGTCGGCTAGTGCACCGCAAATGTCCGCTTTCAGGGGTAAAGTGGACATGCCCCTTTGCATTGCACATGTCCGCTTTTGACCCAAAGCGGACATTCTATCTGACTACGGTAGTCCGCTACTTCAATCGCGAATCATTCTTTTTGTGATCGACGACACAGCGAAGCCAGATGATTGAAAATAGTGTGGGGCCAATTCCAGAGCGAAAGTTCGCGCCAAAAGCCAAGAGGAGACTTCCCATGCGTATCCTGTACGGCATCACAATCGCAGTAGTTCTTGCGGTCGGAGCTTGGTGGACCTTTCCAACCCAGGCGAAGCAATTTAATTCCATTTCGATGGACCCGGTTGGGATGATGGCTAACACAACCAACTTGCCGGTCGATCCAGAGTGCGATCAGGGCACGGTTTTTCTGCCAGATGGAGTGCACTACAATTAGGGAACCCTTTCCAATCGATTGTGAAAGCAAATCGTCAGCCCGGTGGCTTTCTTCGGCGGCCGGGCTCTTTGTGTCGGTTGGACCTCGCTCCAACTCGATTTTTGTGGTCCGTGTATCAATAGTATGACGACGCTACCAATGCATTTAAGGGCAGCGTGAAATGGAAACAAATCAAGTCCGTTATTTCCTCGCACTTTGCGAAGAGAAGAACTTCACACGAGCGGCCAAACGTTGCGGGGTATCTCAGCCGTCCGTAAGCAACGCGATCATGCGCCTCGAAGAAGAAATCGGTGGTGACTTATTTCACCGAACCAAAAATGGGGTAAAGTTATCGCCTCTTGGCGTGGCCATCCGCCCATATCTTGATCAGATCAATGAATGTGCAGAAGGCGTCAGACGCGAGGCGGCATATATATCAGCAGCCGATATGGTCTCAATCCCAGCGAGAGCGAGGTTTTCGCGCAAAATTGTTTACGGTACCGCGTTTGCAGCTTGTGCTCTTTTTATTGGAGTACTATTCGGTCACCGGCCCCACTCACAGACCGCGCGCTCTATGGCGAGTACAACTGTGGACGTAGCCGCTTTGGACGCGACAATCGATATAAAACATTTGCCGCGACAGGCTATGCCGTCGGAGGTCTATCAATAGGGCGGCCAAATAAAGACGGGCAAAAGCCTTTAGCTGTTGCACAGGGCAGCGGGCGCATGCAGCGACGCGCGTTCATCGGGCTTCTCGGCGGCGCAGCGGCCACGTGGCCGCTCGCGGCCCGCGCGCAGCAGCTTCCGGTGCCGGTCATTGGGTTTCTCGATCCCCGAACGCCCGAGGTGGTGGCAGCCCGGCTGCGTGGACTTCGCCAGGGTCTGAAGGAATCCAGCTACGTCGAAGGCGAGAACGTAGAAATCGCGTACAAATGGGCTGAGGATAAAACTGATCGGTTACCAGCGCTGGCGGTCGAATTGGTTCACCGTCCGGTCGCCGCAATTGTTGCCTCTGGTCCTCTGTCTTCGTTTGCGGCGAAGACCGCAACCACGACGATCCCAGTCGTCTTCTTGGTCGGCAACGACCCTGTGCAACTTGGTTTGGCTAAGAGCCTCTCGCGACCAGGTGGCAACATGACCGGAATCAACCTTTTCAATTCCGAGCTTGCGGCAAAGCGGCTGGAGCTGATTCGCGATCTGCTACCAAGGGCTGCGCGAATTGCTGTGCTTGCCAATCCGGCCGATGCAACTCTCACCGAAGTTGAGTCAAAGGAAGTAGCCGATGCCGCCCGTACCATGGGATTACAAATCCAGGTCCATAACGCCAACACAAGCACCGAGATCAATGCCGCCTTCGAAGCGATAGGTCGCGAGCGACCCGATGCGGTCGTTGTCGGGAGCACTCCGTTTTTTAATGGTCGACAGGTCCAATTGGCTCAACTGGCGGCGTTTCACCGTCTCCCCGTCATATCCGCGTTGCGTGACTATGCGGAAGTCGGTGGCCTGATGAGCTACGGATCAAATATTGTGGATGCGTATCGTCAGGCTGGTCTCTATGTTGGCCGCATCCTCAAAGGTGCGAAGGCTGCGGAGTTGCCAGCCGTGCAATCCAACAAGTTCGAGCTAGTCATCAATACGCAGACCGCCCGAATGCTCGGTCTCACCCTGCCTTCGTCGCTGCTCGGCCGCGC
>DASYSQ010000174.1:0-6513 GCA_036003145.1 Pseudolabrys sp. | reverse complement strand
TGGTCGGAGTGGCAGGATTTGAACCTGCGACCCCCACGTCCCGAACGTGGTGCGCTACCAGACTGCGCTACACTCCGACTGAAGGCCGGTCTTATAACCCCGGCGTCCCTAAACGCAAGCTTGAGAGAGGCAATGGCCGCCGAACCCGGAACGCGTGTATCAAAGGCCGATATCGAGGCGATTGAAGCGGCCGCGCGCTGCCTTGCCGCCGGTGGCCTGGTCGCCTTTCCAACCGAGACCGTTTACGGGCTGGGCGCCGATGCCGGCAATGGCGAGGCCGTAGCGCGGCTGTATGCAGCCAAAGGTCGTCCCTCATTCAATCCCCTGATCGCGCACGTCCCGGATATCGATACGGCGCGCCGCGTGGCCAACTTTACCTCCGCTGCCGAGAGGCTGGCGGCTGCGTTCTGGCCTGGACCGCTGACGCTGGTGCTGGCGAAGCAGCCCGATTGCGGCGTGGCCGATCTCGCACTCGCCGGCCTCGACACCGTCGCGGTGCGCGTGCCCGCGCATCCGGTTGCGAACGCCCTGCTCAAGACATTCAAGGGTGCGGTGGTGGCACCCTCGGCAAACCAATCGGGGCACGTCTCGCCAACGAGCGCCGCTCACGTGCTCGCCGATCTGCGCGGTCGCATCGATTTGATCATCGACGCCGGTCCCTGCACCGTTGGCGTGGAGTCGACAATCGTCTCGTGCGTCGATCAGCCGGCCTTGCTGCGGCCGGGCGGCCTTCCCCGCGAAGTGATCGAGCGCACGCTTGGCCGCGCGCTGACAATCACTGCCGTTGCCGAAGACGCACCCATCGCGCCCGGCATGTTGACGTCGCATTACGCACCGAAGGCCGCAATCCGGCTTGATGCCGAGGCCGCCCAACCGGGCGAAGCGCTGCTCGCTTTCGGTCCGGCGCCGACTTTTTCCGGTCCGATCTTTAACCTTTCGCCAGGTGGCAACCTGATTGAGGCGGCGGCCAATCTTTTCTCGCATTTGCGGGCGCTGGACGCTTCCGGCGCAAAGCGCATCGCGGTAATGAAGGTGCCGCACGAGGGTCTGGGCGAAGCGATCAACGATCGCCTCAAGCGGGCCGCCGCACCGAGACGGTTGTCAGAATGAACGAACAGCTTCGCCGCGCGCCCTCGCCCGATCTGCTGCCGAAATTTGCAGCCATCGTCGGCGACAAATACGCGATCACCGATCCAGCAGCGCTCGCGCCATATCTGATCGAGGGCCGCGGTATCTATCATGGCCGCACCTCGATGTTGCTGCGGCCAGGCTCGGTCGCCGAGGTCCAGGCGATCCTCAAACTTGCCAACGAGACCAAGACTCCGCTGGTGCCACAAGGCGGAAATACCGGGCTGGTCGGCGGACAAATTCCGTTTGACGGAGAGTTGATTCTCTCGCTCACGCGGCTCGACAGGATCCGCGAGGTCGATGCCGGATCGAACACCATGACCTGCGAAGCCGGCGTCGTGTTGGCGAAGGCGCAGGACGCAGCCGCCGCAGTCGATCGCCTATTTCCATTGTCGCTTGGAGCCGAGGGGAGCTGCACAATCGGCGGCAACCTCTCAACCAATGCGGGCGGAACCGGTGCGGTCGCCTACGGGATTGCGCGCGATCTCGTCCTCGGGCTCGAGGTTGTGCTGGCAGACGGCCGCCTCATGAACCTTCTGTCGAAGCTGAAAAAGAACAATACCGGCTATGACCTGCGCCATATTTTCGTCGGTGCCGAAGGCACGCTCGGTATCATCACCGCTGCCGTGGTGAAAACGTTCCCGCGCCCACGCGCGACCGAGACCGCCTTTATCGGCGTGCCTTCCCCGGCCGCCGCGGTGACGCTGCTCAATCTGGCGCAGTCACGGGTCGGCGGTACGGTGACGAGCTTCGAATTGATCGTGCGCGACGTGATCGAATTCGCCATCAAGCACGCCCATGGCGTGCGCGATCCGCTGGCCGGCAGACACCCCTGGTACGTGCTGATGGAGGTCTCATCGCAGCACGGCGAAGGTTTGCGCGAGAGCATAGAGCAGCTTCTGGCCGACGCCGGCGCGAAAGGCCTGATCGAAGACGCCACGATTGCCGCCAGCCTCGATCATGCAAAGGCATTCTGGCATCTGCGCCATATTTTACCTGAAGCGCAGAAGCCGGAAGGCGGTTCGATCAAGGCCGACGTTTCCGTTCCGGTAGCCTCCGTCCCGCAATTTCTCGAAGAGGCAAGTGCGGCGGCCAAAGCAATCGTGCCAAACTGCCGGCCCGTGCCGTTCGGCCATCTTGGCGACGGCAATGTTCATTTCAATGTCAGTCAGCCAATCGGCGCCGACCCCGCGCAGTTCCTTGCACGCTGGGGCGAAGTCAACGATGCCGTGAACAGGATCGTTTTGAAGTACAACGGCTCAATTTCTGCCGAACACGGGATCGGCAAGCTCAAGCGAGATTCGCTGGCGAAGGTAAAGGACCCGGTTGCGCTCGAGCTGATGCGCGGTCTGAAGCGCATGCTTGATCCCAACAGTATCCTCAATCCGGGTAAGGTGCTTTAGCGGCACCTCAAGGCGCGACGATCACGCGCCCCTTCATGTTGGGATGAAACTTGCAGAAATAGTCGGTCGTTCCCGGCTTTTTCAGTACCAGTTGACCGTTCTGTTTCGGGGCAAGGGTGACATTCCAGTCGCCGTTTGTCGCCGTCGCGGTATGCGCGAATGCGTCTTTGTTGACCCATTCCACGGTGTCGCCAACCTTCGCGTTCACATCAACGGGAGCGAACACGAGCTTGTCGACGATCACCTGAATTGTTTCCGCCTGCACCGGGACGGACAAAAGCCCGAGCGCAACGAAGGCAGCGAGGCTGATCCGTCCCGGTTTCACGACGATATCCGCTATTTACTTTACGTCAGCCGCGACATGCTCGGCGTGCTGCTGATGACCCTGGAAAATCTTCAGGCCGGTCTGCAGCAGGCTCTTGAGCTCGGCGTTGTTCGCCGAGGGAATGAGCGTGCTTTCAAGCGCGCCGTTCACGGTCTTGTGGTACGCGACTTCGTTGGCGACGTAGGCCTTGTCGAATGCCGCGCCGCTGAGCTTGGACAATTCGCCACGCTTGGCTGCAGCCTGCTTGGTGAGTGCACGGCTGGTGTCGTTATCCTCCGGCTTAACGTTGAGCTTCGTAACCAGGGCGAGTGCCTGCTTATTTACCTCGGTATGATCGCGCACCATATCTTGCGCAAAGTCGCGCACTTCCTTGTTTTTGGATTTCTCCAAAGCCTGCTTGGCGGCGTCGATATCGAGCTGTCCCGCGGTATATGCGATATGTGCGATTTGCGGATCGGTCGGCTTGGCGCCTTGCGCAAAAACCGGTGCGGTCAGCAGGCAAAGCGCCGCAAGAACTGGCGCCGCAAGACCTGCGGATAGTCTGGCAATCATGGGAACCTCCATTCGTGACGGCCATCAGGCCGTGCCCTAATGAGAGGTTTGATGCAGCGGCGCGCCAGAGGTTCCCGAAAATCAACCGGCGCAGATAAGAGCAACCACAACCTCGGTCATGCGATCGCAGCGCCGACCGTCGAAGGGAAAACTGCTGGTAAGCGCCGGGCCGAGCTGCTTGTCCAGCTCCGCGCGCAACAAGAGGCGCGCGCGATGCAGCCGCGTCTTGACCGTCTCGGACTGCAGGCCAAAAAGATCGGCCGTCTCCTCGACACTCATTCCTTCGACAATGCGCGCAACGAACACGGCCCGGAATGCATCGGGAAGCTCATCGATCGCCTGTTCCAGCACCGCACGAATTTCACCTTGCGCCATGCTTTGCTCCGGATCGCTGCCGGCCATCGAGGCCGGAAAATGGATAATTTCTGCCTGCGGGCGATTAACGCCGTAGGTCTCCCAGTCCACCGTCGGACGCCGTCGCCGCAATCGTCCCAGCGCCTCGTTCATGGCAATGCGCGTGATCCATGTGCCGAACGCCGCATCGCCGCGAAACATATCGAGACCGGTAAAGGCGCGGACATAAGTCTCCTGCACCACGTCCTCGGCTTCAGCGTCATTGCGCAGGATGCTCCGCGCGATGCGGAACAGACGGCGATTGTATCGCTTGGTGATGGCTCGAACCGCAGCTTCGTCGCGTCCTCGCGCCAAGCCCACCAGATCCGTATCGCTGAGCGATTCGGCAGCGGCCTGCTGGGCCTGCGTCACTGGCATAGGCAATGCCCTCCGTTTCAACGTGTTAGATGCATTCGCCGAGAAAAGGTTCCTGGCGCCATTTCACTCAAAACAACGCCCCCTGCCCGTCGTCCTTTTTCGCCCGTTTGGCAGGCACGCGTGACGTGGAGACCGGCGTAACCGGCCCAATTTCGGCAGGCCCCGTATATCGCTCGACCAGTCCAGAGTCGTCATTGGCGGTGCGGTTGACCGCGGTTGAGACCTCATAGGCTTCCAGCAAATCCTCGGACGCCGGCGCGATCAACCCGGCGGCGGTTTCTGCATCGACGTTTGCGCAATCGAGCCACAGATTGAAGGCCTCGGGCGGAACGATCACGGGCATCCGTTCATGAATACCGTTGAGGCTGTGATTGGCACGTGTCGTCACGATGGCGGCCGTTTCCATTTCCTCGCCATTGGGTCCGGTCCAACTCTCCCAGAGTCCGGCAAACGCCAGCGGCTGGCCGGATTTTGCACGCACATAATAAGGTTGCTTGCGCGGGCCGGTCGCTTTCCATTCATAAAAGCCGTCAGCCGGAACAAGGCAGCGTCGATACTTCATAGCCGCACCGAACGCCGGCTTGTCGCTCACCGACTCGCCGCGCGCATTGATCAGCAAGGAAAAGTTTTTTGGGTCCTTCACCCAGGACGGCAGCAGTCCCCAGCGCACGAGCGCGAACTGACGCTTGCCCTCGATCAGACGAACAATGGCGATAGGCTGGGTCGGCGCGACGTTGTAGCGCGGTGGGAAATTGGGCTGCTCTGGATAGCCAAACAGCGCCCGGATCGCCTCCGGGGCGGAAGTCACAGCATAACGGCCACACATCGTCCGAACCTCAGCTATTCGCGCGCTTAAGCGCAATTTAACCCCCGATCGTAACACTGATAGCCCGGCCGGTTTCGGGGGTGGGGTCTCGATGAAATATCAGAATTGCGCCGACGCCGCGCAAGCGCCGGACGAGCCGTCTGGTGCCGACATGGCTCACCGGCTCTCCGATGCCAATATCAACCCGGCGACCGGCCTCGCGACCGACTATCTCAACCGCTTCAGCGAAGCCGTCATGCTGCTCGACCTGCTGTCGAACTGCCCGGAATTCCGCGCGGATTTTCTGGCATGGGAGCCGATGAGCTACCGGGAGCATTTTCGTCTCTCGCACTTCAAGACCCGTGAACTCGCGATCGCTGCCTACGACAAAGCCGATCCGGACCTGCGCAACAGCCTGGATACGCTGGCCGTCACGATGACGATCGTGCTAGAGGCAACCCGGGCAGCAATGGATGATGCCGATCGGCGGCCGGACACGGTTGCGGCCCTCGCCGGAAATGCGATCGGTTGGTTGAAGCCATTGATCGCACGCGCCGGCGCGATCATCAACGGTGAGTCCGACGAGAAGGAAGCACCGACACCGCAGGACGTCGTCGACAAATTGATGAAGCGATAGATCGCACGCATGATCCCGAAAAGCGGGAAACGGTTTCGGACAAGATCATGTGCAAAGTGCAATAATGGCCGACGAGCGAACCTACCCAAAGCGTCCCTATCTTGCCGTCAGCGCCGCCATCATTCGTGATGGCAAAGTTCTGGTCGTTCGACGCGCGCGCAGTCCGGCACTCAATCTCTATACGCTGCCGGGCGGAGCCGTCGAGCTTGGCGAATCGCTGGCTGAAGCGGTCGTCCGTGAGGTGCGCGAGGAGACGTCGCTTTCCATACAAGCGGTTGCGCTCGCCGGCCACCGCGAAGTGATAACGCGCGATGCGCAGGGGAAGATCGAGCGGCACTTCGTCATTTTATGTTTTGCCGCGCGCTGGCTGTCAGGTGAGCCGGTTCTCAACGACGAGCTCGATGACGCCCGCTGGATCGAACCGCCGGAGCTCAGCGCCTATCGGACCACGGACGGCCTGGCCGGGATTGTTGCTGCAGCTGCCGCACTTCTGGAACAAGCGGGCTGATCAGCCTGTCTTGCGATTGGCGTCAAGCCGGCGCATATCTTCGGCACGGGGACTCAAGGATAGACGCGTGAAGAAGCTTCTCACCATCGGCTCAATTCTGCTGTGTCTTGCTTTGCCGGCGCACGCACAAAGCGACACGCCGGCACCTTTTGATGGCGATCTGGAGCGGCTTAGCGAAATCATGGGCGCGCTCCATTATTTGCGCGCTGTCTGCGGCGCCAATGAGGGATCGAAATGGCGCAATGAGTTGCAGGCTCTGATCGACGCCGAGGCGCCGAACGGCGAGCGCCGCCGCAAGATCGTCGCGAGTTTCAATCGAGGCTATCGCGGTTTCCAGCAGACCTATCGGGTCTGCACTCCTGCCGCCGATCTCGCAATACGCCG
>DASYSQ010000173.1:0-35315 GCA_036003145.1 Pseudolabrys sp. | reverse complement strand
CGCCTGGCCGTGGCTGACCGGATCCTGCGCATGCGCCGGAAAGCCGGCGGCGGTCAACATGCCTAGCAGCGAGACGATCGTCGGCAGGTGTTTCATGGAAGATCTTGATCGAGAGGAATGGTGCGCCGGAAGGGATTCGATGCGCCTTGGTCGCGGGCGCAAACCTCCGGAAGATACTCTATAGCATGGAAGCCAGGATCCAGAAGCGCGGTTGATGAGCGTGAGCGGCCTTCAAGGCGTGGCGGTCAATTGAAGGTGCGCAGGAGCTGATCGCTGATCGGCTTAAGCAGATAGCTCATCATCGTGCGACTGCCGGTCTGGAGGAAAACCTCGACCGGCATCCCGGACACGAGTTCCAGGCCGCCGAGCCGCCGGCGCTCACTCGGCGGAAGTGTCACCCGGACCGTGTAGTAGGTCGCAGCATTGGGATTCCTCTGCCGGTCGTGATTCAGATCGGCCGAGACATACGACACGACCCCTTCCAGCTGCGGTGTGGTGCGCTGATTGAACGCTGAAAAACGGATGTAGGCCCGCTGCCCTTTGTGCACGTGATCGACCTCTTGTGGAGGAAGTTTGGCTTCGATCTGCAACTCGTCGGATTCCGGCACAATCTCCATAACGACCTCGCCAGGAGTAATCACTCCGCCAATGGTATGGACCGAAAGCTGGTGAACGATCCCGTCGGTCGGGGCGCGCAGATCGACGCGCCTGAGGAGGTCCTGCGCGGCAGTGCTCTTTTCGACAAGCTCGGCCTCTTTGTCCTGCGCCTCGCGCAGATCCTTCATGACCTCCGTGCGAAAATCGTGATCGATCTTGACGGCCTGAAGCTCCGCCTCACTGATCTTGGATTTTGCCTCAGCAATCGCTGCTGTCACCTGACCGCGCTCGCCGTCGAGCCTGGCGGCTTCGCGCTGCAGCGAAGTTTTGCGAGTCAGGGGCACCAGTCCTTTCTGGTACAGACCATCCACGCCCTCGAGTTCACCAGAGATCAGCTCATGTTGTGCCGCTTTCGATTTCACCTGAGCGTCGAGACCCGAAATTTGTTCGCCAAGCTGTCCGACATGGCTCTGCAAGAGCTCCTTGGAATTGCGCCGCGTGGCTACACGACTGTTAAACAGCGAAATCTCAGATACCCATATACGACCGACGTCGTTATCGCCTGACCGGCTGGCCATTTCATGCGGCATCTGCGGCTGGTCCAGGCCGTCGCGCTCCGCGATCAGACGCGCCAATCGTGCGCGCGTCTGATCGAGCTGCTGCGATAAAACCTGAGCGTTGGCGCGCAGCTGGGTCTCGTCGAGGTGCAGGAGCAGGTCACCAGTGCGCACATGCATTCCGTCACGGACCGAAATATTCGCCACCACGCCGCCTGCGGGATGCTGAATCTTCTTCACATCCGATTCCACCACCAACGTGCCCGGCACGACAACTGCGCCCGACAGCGGCACTAAAGTGGCCCAAACGCCAACGATGCCGACACCAAAGACCAGCACCCGAAGGCCCCTTTTGAGTTCGCGCTCAAAGGCGCGACTTAACCGTGCGGTAAGTCTGACTTCGGCCCCCTCCAGATCTGCCGTGTGCTCTCGCCCGGCCAGAAAATCCCAGGCGGAACGCAGACGCTCGAATATGCGACGAGGCCGCAGGAACTCGCGGCCGGCTGCCACGACGACCCGACTTTTGGCCCCTTCTGGCAACTCGACTTCAATGCGATCCGCCGGAGAGACTGGCGACAACTCGGAAGAATGATGAGCGTCCGGCTGATGCACGTGATGGCTTTCCGTCCTTGCAGGAGCCGGCGGAAGAGCCATCCGTTCAACCATTTGCTCGGACCCTTGGCGCGACCCTTGGCGCGACGGCATTTTCCCGTCGTGGCGCACCGCTTGCCTTGCAAATTCCGGTGGCTTGCCGCGTGGAATCGGCGTGTTTGCGGGGTCGCGCCGATTCAAGCCGAGCCTGTCGAGAAGCCGGTCGACCGGGCCATTGACCGGCTTTATAGATGTATTGATTTCGTCGTCGCGCGTATGGCTGCAAAGCTGCTTGACGGATTGAAAGTCTACTGCGTGCGGAAATCGCTCCCGCTCCTGTTCCTGCTCAAGAAATTTCTGAAGCCGCCGCAGCTCCCGAATGAGAGCGGCTTCCTGCGGCAGGTCTACGACGTTGTCGGCGTGATGATATTCCGGCGTATGCCCGCGAACAGAGGAGTAGGTCATGGCGCGGCACCAGAAACCAGGCGCGAAGCTCTACTGCCTTGCTTCGAAACGGCTCCGCTGCGAAGGGCCGACTGCGCGACACGAGCGAAGACCTCTTCGCGTGGTCCGAACGAGATTAATCGCCCGCCGTAAATGACCATCGTCATGTTCAACGCTGCCAACGCATTGGGCCGGTGCGAGATGACGATCACGATGCTCTGCTCGTTGCGCAGGGTTTCAATCGCTTTGACGAGTGCATTCTCGCCGTCGGCGTCGAGATTGGCGTTTGGCTCGTCGAGGACAATCAAAAAGGGACGACCGAATACGGCCCGCGCCAGACCAATTCGCTGGCGCTGTCCGGCCGACAATGAGGTACCGCGCTCCCCGAGCCGGGTGTCATAGCCATCTGGCAGGCGCAAGATCATGTCGTGAGCGCCGGACACTCGCGCAGCTTCCAGAATGGCCTGCGATGTCGCCGCGTCATCGAAGCGCGCGATGTTCGTCGCGACCGTCCCATCGAACAGGGATACATCCTGCGGAAGGTAACCGATGTACCGCCCGAGGTCGTCCGAACCCCAGCGATCGATCGGCGCGCCGTCGAGACGTACCGTGCCCGTCGCGGCCGGCCAGACGCCCACCAGGGCTTTCGCCAGCGAGGATTTTCCGGCAGCGCTGGCCCCGAGAAGCGCCAATCCATGTCCAGCTCTCAGCTCGAAGGACAGCTGGGACAGGGCCACTTTCTCCGTGCCGGGCACGACAACACTGAGGCCCTCGACTGTCAGGCTGCGGTGGGGCCGTTGCAGGATGACCGCCGGCGCCGCCGGCGCGGCAGTAACCTTGAGGACCGCGCGCAAGCGGCCAATCCCCTCTCGTGCCGCAACGAATTGCTTCCAGTTCGTTAGCGCAATCTCAACCGGCGCCAGTGCGCGACCCATCATGACCGCGGACGCGATCATGATGCCCCCGGATGCCTGGTCCACCACCACCAGATAGGCGCCGACCCCAAGCACCGCCGATTGCAAAACGAACCGCAATATCCTGGCCGCGGAACCAAGATTCGCATAGACGTCGGAGAGGCACGTATTGTGGTGGATGTAGTGCTCGTTTGTCAGCGCCCACCGGCCCGCCCAGCGCCCTGTCATGCCGAGAGCGCGGATGACGTCCGCGTTTTCGCGCAGAGCGTCTGCCAGGAGCTGCCGCTGAACGTTGCCTTCCGTCGATACTTTCGCCGCACTTCTCGATTGATATTCGGTCAACAACGTCACGGCGATAATGGCCGCCGCCCCGCACGTCGCGACGATGCCAATCGCCGGATGAAAGAGGAACAGTGGAATCAGGAACAGCGGAACCCACGGCATGTCGAGAAATGCGGTCGGCCCGGAACCCGACAGGAATGCGCGCACCTGGTCGAGATCACGCAGCGGCTGCTGAGCCAGGATTGGCTTTGTTCCCCGCAGCGGAAGCGAGACCAGGGCAAAGTAAATCTGAGGCTGCAACTCAGCGTCGAACAGGGCGCCAATCCGCGCCAGCATGCGGCCACGGAGCGCGTCGAAATAACCTTGCAACAGATAGGCGATGACCACGATCGCCGACAGCCCGACCAACGTCGCCACATTGCGGCTCGGGATCACACGATCGTACACCTGCAGCATGTAAATCGAACCGGACAGCGTCAGCAGGTTGACCACGCCGCTGAAAACCGCCACGCCTGCCAATCGTCGTCGGCTTGCGCGCAACTGAATCGCAACCGGGTCGTCGCCGTCGAGAGACAGCATGCTCCCCCATCACTGATTTGCAGTGGCACCCCTCATTTCGTTGCGCTCAAAAAGCTCCCAGTTCAGTTAAACAAGCAAGTTGCTGAGATCATGCGGATGCAGCTGGTGCAGATTGACGCCCTGCAACACCACGTGGTCATCCCCGACCGTGAGAACGACGTTGCCGTGATCCTGCCGAACCTGAACGTGCCGGTCGTCCAGCTTGCCGGCATTCTCGAATTCCAGCTTATCGACCCCCAGCTTGAAGTCGGTGATCGTCGCGTTGATGTGGCCTTTCCCAATGATGAAGGTATCGGCACCATCACCGCCGGTCATGGTCATTTGGCCGCGCGCTGCCACCAACGTGTCATTTAGGTCTCCCCCGGTCAGCGTATCCTTGCCGGGGGATCCGACCACAAGTTGCGCCATACCGTCGGCAGCCTCCTGTCCGGTCGGGTCTACTCCTCCCAAGGTGCCGCTGTGCCGCTCGGTGGCGACGAAAGCATCACTCTGCATCGCTGTGGTATCAGTGTCGCGCTGGATCAAGTCCGACAGGGTAGTGCCCTTGATCTCATTCAGGGTCTGCGTGTCGAAGCCCTGGTTCTCGAAATAGTATTGATCACCGTCGCGCAAGGCAGTGAACTGATCACCGATGATCTTGCCGAAGGTGGGTCCGATGACGCTTCCTGCAACATGATCCTCCGCCAATCCACCAGTCCACAGATCGATGGCATCGACGGAACCATAGGCTTTCTCGAGCGCCGCTACTGTCTCCGGATCAGAGCTGATTTGATCGAAGCTGCTGTATGGCGTTAGTTTCAGCGCCACTCGGGTCTCGTTCAGTGTACCCAACCCAAGATCATGGGCGCGCTGGATATTGATCGCCGCCAGATCGACGCCGTCCGGGGGATCGACCAGCAGGTTCCGCAAGCCATCGACAAGGTGGGTGTCCAGCGGATTCGCCAGGTCTCCTGACAGATGCCGAAGCAGACCATCTGCGCCCGTAGCGGCGAAAGTCGCCGGATCTTCAAAGAACGATTCCGCCAGCGTCTGCTCCGACGTGAAGGCGCCTATATTGCTGGTTGCGCTGATTTCGTCGGAGACAATGGAGTGACCAAAGCGATAGGCGGCACCCTCAAACTCTTCGGTGATCCGCGCGTCTACCGTGGGATCATAGCCGTGGTACGGGTCAATCGCATCCTTGCCCAACAGATGCGGCAGGAACTCGCTATAGGTGATGTTGACCATCTCAGCCGTGGTGATGGCTTTGGCCATCTCATACAACTTGTCGCCGCTCCAGTTCGGATGTTCATTATGCAGTTGATCGACCTGGTAATTGTGCTCGCGCACAAACAAGGTTTGCAGCGCCGTAAGATCGGGATTCTCCTGTGCCCGCACGTCGCCGGCCATAAACATTCCGGATTGCGGATCAATCGGCAGGTTGTTTCCTGCCGACGTTTTCATATGACCGTCCGCTGTCCGCAGGCTCGCTGCGGTGGCAGCGTCGGATCCGTATACCTGTGATCCATCCAGCCAACCTGTGATCGTGTTGATGGCAGTTGCTGGGTGTCCGGGAACACCGGTCGCAGGATCGATGGCTACTCGCGTCAAGGGAATGGTGCTGCCTGGCGGCAGAAACTCATCATTAGCCGGGACTGTGATCGAGATATCCGTGGTTGTGCCCCCTTTTTCCAGATCCAGATCGTGATCGACGAACTGACCCCACGCATACATCATGCCTGATAGCGCAACGCCGTTGTCGTCCATCAAATGCGGGCCGTCCTCTCCGGTATCCCCCTGCGCCACAAGAATGTTGCTGATGTCGCGGGGATTCGGCCCCGGTGTCATTGCACTGATTCCGTCGGAGAAATTCGCCGGACCCACCCGGGCAAAGTCGGTGCCGGTTTGGTTCATGGCGGGATCCGCAAGATTGTTATTGGACCCGTCGACAGAGCGAAAGTTGACGCCGGGCGCCGGGTCTGGATGATGGCCGCCCCCTCCGTGATGGAAAAATGATTGCAGGCTGTCCAGGCCGATCTGATGAATGCTACCGGCGAAGTCAAAATCTCCGATCGTGGATTTCTTCATGGCGTCGCCCCTTTACTGTTTTTGGCAATTTATTCCGTCCCGTTAAAAAAAATTTTGTTCGTTGAAAGTGGTCTTTCGATGAGAGCATCGTGATCATTCGATGACGAGATCACTCGCCGCGGTTTGATGACACCATCATGCTGGCCTGTGATACCTTCACGAAGGATCCTCGCCAAAAAAGAATCAAATTTGATTTTTTACAGCAGAGTTCACCTGGAAAATTTTGCGCTGCCATCTTCGTGCGCGTCACGCAAGAAAAACAATTTGCGCGTGCAATGTAAAAAAATAAAGCCGCATGCCACGAAGCGTGGATGAACTTGCTTCTCAATCCGGTTAAAGGCTGAGGCCTGGACGTTGCTCAACGACGATCGCCTTTGGCGACCCGATCAGGAAGGATGCGGAGCCAAAGCGGGCAACGCTACCTTTCGCTTTCCCTGATCCAGGCGACGAGAAGCTCCCATATAACCGCCAGAATGATGGGGCCGAGGAAGAGTCCCGTGATGCCGTAGGCGAGCGTGCCGCCAATGACACCAATCAAAATGACCAGCATGGGGGTTTTCAGGCCGCGGCCCATGACGATGGGCCTCAATATATTGTCGAGCAGATTGACCGGCACCATGTATCCCGTGAACAGAAGCGCCGTTGTGCTGTCCAACAGCGTCCAGCTCCAAATGATGACCGGGATCAGAACCACCGAAGGTCCAATCTGGAGTATTCCGAAAACCAGCACGGCAAACGTGATCAAGCTGGCCTGGGGAATGCCGGCCGCCATCAGACCTATGCCGGCCAGCAAGGCCTGCAGAACCGAAATGCCGATGACGCCGCGCGAAACGGCGCGAATGGTCGCGGCGGCTTGATCCGCGAATTCTTCGCCACGCGCCGGGTTGAGCCGGCGTGCAAGCCTTTTGACGGCACCAACGATTGCCGGCGCCGGCAAGAAAAGAAATCCCGCGATGACGATCGAAACGAGGAATTTGATAGTGCCGAGGCCAGTATCCGCACCGACGCGAAGCAGCCTGCCGCCCAGTGGTTTCAGCTGAGGGACAATCTTGGCGAGGGCGGCGCTGAAGTTGGTCGATGCCAGTTCCCAGAACTGATAGATTGGTTCGCCGATCAACGGCCATTCCTTTACCGAATTTGCGGGCGGCGGTATCCTCAGGATGGATGGATCGAGCTGGTCGGAAATCGCCCGAAAACTGTCAATCAAGCCCAGTGCGAGCCACGTCGCCGGCCCGATAATAACCAGCAGACTTAAAATCGTCGTCAGCGTTGCCGCCAATCGACGGCGTCCTCCGAGTCGAAATGAAATCCACTCAAAAACGGGATAAAGAGCAACGGTCAAAACCGCGCTCCAGATGACAATTGAAATGAATGGCTGAACAAGAAGAAAAGACCAGTAAAGCAGCAGGGCAAGAGCCCCCAGCCGGATCGACAGTTCTATAATGGTGGTGGTCTGGTCGGAGCTGGAAAGGTCTTTACGATCGCGGGTCACTGATCCATTCCCGGTTCCGTTTACTCTGTGTCGCGGCTTTTAGCACGACTCCAACTGGGCTCGTCCGAAATCAGCGGCTTCCCAGTACCAGCCGGCGCAAGGCCATTCATTGACGAAGATCACGCGATTGGCCGACGCGCCTAAACAACACATTCTCGCACCGAACACACAACGCTGGCCTCGCTCATAAAGGACCAGAATCTTGAAGAATTCGATGGCGCGCCGGAAGGGATTCGAACCCCTGACCCCCAGATTCGAAGTCTGGTGCTCTATCCAGCTGAGCTACCGGCGCCTGGTCGACCCCGCCTCTTTGTATTGCGCGGGCGAACCACATCATCGCAACATTTGCCCGGCAGCGGCATTTCCCGTCAAGTAGCCGAGAACAATGGCCGTCAACAAGCCATTGCCAGACAAATAACCCGCTGCATTTGAACCCGACACGCCAGCTGCCGCCCCTCCGGCCGCGAACAGGTTAGGAAATTTTGTTCCGCTGTTGTGCCTGACTCGGCCGCTTGAGTCGACCGCAAGCCCGCCTTGGGTATGGAAGAGAGCCCCTGTCACCTTAACCGCATGGTACGGCGGCTTGCACGACTGTTCCGCGAGAAATTCGCGGCCATAGCGATCACGGCCGCCGGCCAATTTCAGGTTTTCAACGTCCCTCCATTCGGTAGCAAAGGTTGCGGCGGGGACGTGCATGGCCTCTGCGAGCTCGGCGAGCGTATCGAGGGTAAGAATCGCACCGGCACGTTCGGCTTCACGGAAATCCTCGAACTGACGCGCCACCTTGGCGATTCGCTCGTCGAATACGTCCCAGACAAATCCACCCGGCTGTCTCAGCACTTCGGCGGCCTGCTCCGAGTAGCCGCGCGTTTCGTCGCTAAATCGGTAGCCGTCGCAATTGATCTGGATGCCCCCCTGCATGATGACCGCCCAACTGATCAGGATATTGTGCGGCGTCGCCACCGAGCCGTGGCCCTGATAGCTCCCAAGATGCAAAAGCGATGCGCCGAGCTTGTCGCCCCAAATAACAGCGTCGCCACGATTTCCGGGATGGCCCAAATAGAGCGTGCTGGCCATTTCCGGAATATAGCGACGCACAAGGTCCGGATTTCCGCCGAAGCCGTTGCAGGCGAGAATTAACGCATCACACCCCACCAGCTCGTGCGTGCCATCACGGTGCATGATGTCGACGCCACGGATGCGGCCGTCGGGCTCGGCGAAAAGGCGCTCGACGACACGTTCCGTCAGGATCACGGTGTCATTCGCCTCGGCGGCGTTGCGCAGCCGATCAATGAGTTCCTGGCCCGTGCGGCTCGGCAAACCATGCATGCGCAAGGCCGAATGACCCGGGTAGGTGAAGTTATCGACGAGGTCGAAGGGTAGCCTGTGCCGGTCCGCCAGCCATTCGATCAACGGCCCCGCCCCGCGCGCGACAGCCTCAACAACGGCGGGATCCGCCTCGCCGTTCGCTTTCCGCTGGATGTCGGCGGCGAAACGTTGCGGACTATCGTCGATTCCTTTGGTGCGTTGAAATCGCGTTCCCGCAGCCGGAATCAGGCCTGCCGAGAGTGCTGTCGATCCTGCCGGCACCGCATCGCGCTCAATGACAATCGCGTCGGCACCGGCTTCTTTCGCCGCAAGCGCGGCACACAATCCGGCCGCGCCGGCCCCGATAATGAGCAAAGGCAGTTGCGTTTCGAATTCCGCGGTGGGTGCACTGACGACCACACTCATGGCTTACCGGGTTCGCGTAACGCGGCGGACATAGAAGAATCTCATCGCGTTAGAACGGCTTCTGACCTCCGCAGGTATTTGCCGCGAGCCGGCCCGACAACATTCCCGTTGTCAAACACGAGGTCGCCTCGCAAAAAAGTACTTTTCACGCGGCCGCGGAGTTCGATGCCTTCGAAGGGTGAGTAGCCTTGTTCGGATTGAGATTCGGCGGCGCGCACCACGAAACTTTCGTGCGGATCGACGATCGCTATATCAGCGTCATAGCCTGGAGCGATGTCCCCCTTGCTCGGCAGCCCGAAGCGTTGCGCCGGCTTCCAGCTCAAAAGCTCGGCCATGTGATTGTAGGACATCCCACGCCTGCTGCCTTCGCTCAGAACGCCTGAAAGCAGATATTCAGTTCCGCCAAATCCCGATTTGGCCAGCCAGATGTTGGCTGGATCGTCCTTTGACCACTTCTGCTCGGCCGAGCAGCAGGCATGATCGCTGACAATCCAGTCGATCTTGCGGTCGAGCACGGCCTGCCACAGCGCTTCAACGTCCTCGCGGGGGCGGATTGGCGGATTGACCTTGGCATGCACCGCACATTCGCAGTCGGTATCGAGCAGAAGGTGGCCGACTGTCACTTCGCGGCGGAACGCTATATGCGGAAAAACCTGCTGCATGGTCCACGCGGCGTCCACCGCCTTGCGTGAGCTCAGGTGCAGCAGATTGATGTTCACACAGTTTGTCTCATTCGCCAGATAGGAGGCGATCCAGATGGCGAGACCCTCGGAATGCGGCGGGCGCGCGGCGCTGTAGGCATGCAAGCCGGTCAGCTTGCCTTCGCGTTCCACAATCTTTGTATACGCATTGAGGATTTCCGCGAGCTCGCAGTGCAGACTCACACTAATGTGGGCAGCGTGACCGGGGAATTTTTCAGTCAAGCGCTGCGCAGAACGCATAATGAATTCGAAATGCGCGATGTCGTAACGCTCGTCGGGACCGATCATCAAAAAATCATTTTGCTGGGACGAACGGCCGTGCAGCCCGTAACCGCCATAAAACATGAAGATCTTGAACGAGGTCACCCCATGGTCCGTGACCAGCTGCTCCATTTCATCGATGTGCCCGGCCTCGATCGGCGCAATGTGGAAACCGTAGTCGACCCAGAATCGTCCGTCCGACTGCTTGAACACTTCGGGCATGAACTCGCGATAAGGGCCACCCCGGTTGAGGTAATAATGGCCGGTACGCAGATAATTCAGGCTTGAGGTGACGCCGCCCATTGCGGCGGCCTTGCTCTCCGAAACCGCGTCCTCGGCGAGCGGCGCATAGATACCGATATGCATATGCGCATCGACGCAACCCGGGAACGCCAGACGGTTCTTCGCATCGACGATTTTCCTGGCTTGATCCGCCTGAATGTCCGGCTCAAGCCGGACGATCTTTCCATCCTTGATCGCAATATCGAGGCAATCGACCGACGTCTTGTTCGGGCGAACAACGCGGGCGTTCTTTATGACGGTATCGAAAGGCTTGTCCATACGAGACATTTCCCTGGCTTGCTCCGGCCTCTAGTTCGGCGTCGCTCCGGATGATTTGACGAGCGGCGCCCAGCGATCGATGTCTTCACGCACAAAAGCCGCGAATTCCTTGGGCGTATTGCCCACACTTGTGGCGCCTTCATTTTTCAGCTGCTCGCGCAGTTTTGGCTCTGCGAGAGCGCCAACGATGACCGCGTTGAGTTTCCCGGTGATCGCATCGGGAAGGTTGGCCGGCGCGAACACGCCGAACCATGCGCTGGATTCAAATCCGGGCACCGTCTCGCCGATCGCCGGCAGCTCCGGAAATAATGGCTGCCGTTGTACGCTCGTGACACCATAGGCGCGCAGTTTCCCCGCGCGGACCTGCTCGGCACCTGTGACCAGGCTGATGAACATGAGATCGATCTGCCCGCCCAGGAGATCGGTGAGTGCCGGCGCGGTGCCTTTGTATGGAACATTGAGGAGGTCGACGTTCGTCATCTGCTTGAATTTCTCTCCAGCGAGATGAAGTGATGAGCCGATGCCGCCGATGCCAATTGTCAGTGTGTGCGGTTTTGCCCGGGCCAGTTCGATCAGCGCCTTGAGATCTCTTGCGGGCAGATCAGAACGTCCCACCAGCAGGCTTGTCACCCTCGCCACCATGGTGATCGCGGTGAAATCGGCGACAGGGTCGTAGGGCAAGGTTGGATAAAGCGTCGCGTTGATCGTGTGACTGCTGAAGCTCACCAGCAGCGTATATCCGTCGGGCGTCGACTTGGCGACCGCGGCCGCGGCCAGATTGCCACCAGCGCCTGGCCGGTTTTCAATCAGAACAGGCTGCTTCAGCGCGGCTGCCATCGGCTCGGAAATGGCGCGCGCGATCGTATCCGTGGTGCCGCCGGCCGGCGCGCCCACCAACAATTTGATCGGCCGCGCCGGATACTCTTCGGCGCGGGACGCATGCGCCAGCGACAAGGAAAGAATGGCAATGGCAGCGAAGAGACGAAGACGATCACTCACGTGCTGCGGCCTTTCTTGCTGTTCGGCGCCGCCGCTTCATATTTTTTGCCGAGTTCGATCAATTCAGGTGTCCCGAGGATGTCATTGAGGGCCGCAAAGTCATACATGCGTTCACTGAACGGTTCAGTCGTGCCAAGGGCGGCAAGCGAAGCGTAAAATTCGGTTGCCGTACGCGCCAATGCGCGGACGATGCCCCCGGGGAAAATGACGAGCGAAAAGCCCAGCGCCTGCAGGTCCGCCGCCGAGAGCGGGGGCGTCTTGCCGCCCTCGACCATGTTCGCCATCAGCGGCACGCCATTGACCGCGGGTGGAATGCGTTGAAGCTCGGCGCGTGTTTTCGGCGCTTCCACAAACAAAATGTCGGCGCCCGCATCGCGATAACTTGCGGCGCGTGCAATGGCGTGCTCGAAACCCTCGACGGCGATTGCGTCAGTCCGGGCGATCACCAAAGTTTCGCGCGAGTGCCGCGCATCGAGAGCGGCCTTGATCTTGCCAACCATTTCCTCCGCCGGGACCAGCGCCTTGTTGTCGAGATGCCCGCATCGTTTGGGAAATGCCTGATCTTCGAGCTGAATCGCGTTCGCCCCCGCGCGCTCGAACAGGCGGACCGTGCGGCTGACGTTCAGCGCGTTGCCGTAGCCGGTATCGGCATCGACGACGAGAGAGGCGCCGACACGATCGCGGATCATGGCGGTAGTGTCGACGACTTCGCTCATGGCGACGAGACCGATGTCGGGGCGTCCGAGACGGGTATAGGCAATGGCCGCACCCGACACATAGAGCGTCGAAAACCCCGCCTGCTCGGCGAGATGCGCGGTGAGCGCATCGAAAACTCCCGGCGCCACCACGATAGGCTTGCGCGCCAGTCGCGTACGAAGGTTTACCGCATCCGTCATGGTCATAGTCCGAGATAGGCGCGTTTAAGATTCGGGTCGTTACGGAGATGATCTGATGCCCCGTCCAGCACCACGCTGCCGTTTTCGAGGATATAGGCCCGATGGGCGACTTCAAGGCTCTGCACCACGTTCTGCTCGACCAGCAGAAGGGCAATGCCTTGCCCGTTGATGCGCTGGATTAAGGCAAAGAGCTCTTCGACGAGGAGCGGTGAAAGACCCAGGGAAGGTTCGTCGAGAATGAGCAGAATTGGCTCCGCCATAAGGCCGCGTCCAATGGCGAGCATTTGTTGCTCACCACCCGAGAGGGTGCCGGCAAGCTGCGATGCTCGCTCGGCAAGACGCGGGAAAATGCCGAATACGCGCTCGCGATTCTGCCGCCGGTGATTGCGCGCGCGCCGATAGCCCCCAAGATCGAGATTGTCCTTTACGCTCAGATTGGGAAAGACGCGGCGCCCTTCCGGCACATGAATAAGTCCACGTGAGACGATGCTTGCCGGATTTTCCTGATCGATCGTATGCCCGGCGAAACGGATGGAGCCTTTCCTTGCGCGCAGCACGCCGGAGATCACACGGTTGAGCGTCGATTTTCCGGCTCCATTGGAACCGAGCACGGCGACGATTTCGCGCGCATCCACCGCAAGGTCGACGCCCCGTAGCACCTCGGTCTCGCCGTAGCCGGCGTGCAGGTCGCTAATGACGAGCAAGGGGCTACCGTCCATTCAACGTCCCCAGCTTTGCCGCAGCGCCATGGCCGAGGTAGGCCTCGACGACGACGGGGTCGGCAACGACCTGCGCCGGCGGACCCTTGGCGATAATGCGGCCTTCTGCCAGCACGAACACGTGTTCGGCCAGGCTCATCACCGCCTGCATCACATGCTCGATCATCAGGATGGTGATGCCACGCCGGCACAGGTCACGAATAACCGGGACGATATCGCGGACCTCGGATGGGTTCAGCCCCGCCAGAACCTCGTCCAGCAGCAACACCTTTGGCCCGGTTGCGAGCGCGCGCGCAAGTTCGAGCCGCTTGCGCCCGGCCACAGTCAACGTGTCAGCCGGCCGATTGAGAAATTCGCCCAACCCCACCTCGTGGCCGATCTGATCGGCGACAGCGAGTGCTGCGCTGCGTGCGCGGTGGTGAAGATGGGCACCGACCAGAATGTTCTCGCGCACCGACAGGCCGACGAAGGGCTGCACGATCTGGAAGGTTCGTGCGATGCCGCGCCGTGCGAGGCGATGCGGCGGCTCGCCGGTAATGTCCTCGCCGGCATAGCGGACGGCACCACCGCTCGCCTTGATGAATCCGGAGATAATCGAAAAGAGCGTTGTCTTGCCGGCACCGTTGGGGCCGATGAGCGCTGTGATCTGTCCTTCGGAGGCTGAGATCGACGCGGCATCGACGGCGAGCAACCCGCCGAAACGACACGTGACGCGTTCGACCGCAAGCAAGGGCTCAGCCATGGCGCGCCTTCCCGGTCGAAGGGGCGGCTGGCCCGGAACGGCGCATCAACACCTTGCGCATCTGCGTGAAGCCGCCGATCAAACCACGCGGCGTGAACCAGATCACCAGCACCAGTACGGCACCATATATAATGAGATCGAGGCCGGGAGCATCACCGGCCAGAAGCTTTGCGGCCTCGCCCAACGCCTTCACAACCAGAGCACCGAGCAGCGGACCGAACACAGTGCCGACACCGCCGATAATTGGCGTCAGCAGCGCCTGGATCGAGATCCAGGTGCCATACGCAATTCCGGAATCCACAAAAAGAAAATATTGCGCGTAGAAGCATCCGGCGGCGGCGGTAATGGCGGCCGAAATAACCATCGCCGCGAGCTTGACGCCGTTTACATTGACGCCCAGCGCCTTCGCTGCATCTTCATTCTCGCGCACCGCGATCAGCCATATCCCAAATCGTGAGCGTTCGATCAGTTGCGCTGTCACAAGCGAAACTCCGACCAGCGCCAGGATGATCCAATAGAACGCGGCGCGGCTTTGAAACTGAAGTGTCCGGATGCCCAGGTTGAGGCTGATCAATGTGCCCACGCCGGCGCCCGTGATCGGGGCAACGCTGGCGATGATGCGCAGAACTTCCGCGAACGCGAGAGTGACCAACGCAAAGTAAGAGCCGCGCAGGCCGGAACGAAAGGTGAGCGCGCCGAGCGCGGCGCCAAGCGCGGCGCCGGCCGCAATGCCGGCGGCAAAGCCAATCCACGCGTTGATGCCGTAGCGCACCTGCAGGATAGCGGTGACGTAGGCGCCGGTGCCGAAGAAGGCTGCGTGGCCAAAGGAATATTGACCCCCATAGCCGCCAAGAATGTTCCACCCCTGTCCGGCCAGCGCGATCATCAACGCTACGACGAGGAAATTAAGCGTGACGTTTGAATGCACGACAAGCGGGACTGCGGCCAGGACGGCCAGAACCGCCGCGGTCGGGATCAGCGCCTTCAAGCACGCGCCCCGAACAGGCCGCTTGGCCGCACCAGCAGCACGGCAATAAAAATAAGAAAAATGCCGATCTGGCCGAGAGATTCACCGAGGAACAGGCCAGACAGGCTTTCCGCCACACCGATGAGCAAAGCGCCGATGAGCGCGCCCGGCACGGAGCCCATGCCGCCGAGCACGACGATGGTGAAGGCCACCAGCACGAAGGCGTCGCCCACGGTCGGGTTGACGTAATAGCTCGGGATCAGCAGGCAAGCCGCGATGGCGACGCAGGCGGTGCCGAGGCCAAAGGTGACGGCATAGACATGCGCGACGTCAATGCCCGCCAGTTCGGCGCCGAGTTTCTCTTTCGCGACGGCGCGTATCGCCCGGCCGGTATCGGTGAAGGTCATTATGAGCCAGAGCGCGAGTGCGACCGCAAATGCGGCAACAAAGCCGACCACGCGCGAGACAGCCAGAAATGTCGACCCGATATCAATCGTCCGGAACGCATAAGGCACGTCGATGGTCCGCGTGTCGGCGTGGAACGCGTAGAGCAGGGTATTTTCGATGATCACGGCGATGCCAAGAGTCACCAGCAGCATGTTGCGCTCGTCGCCATGTGAAGCGGGGCCAATGATGAAGCGCTGCAAGCCATAGCCGAGAGCGAAAAATAAGGGCGCGAGCAGGACGACGGCGACATAAGGATCAAGGCCCAACAGACGAAAGGCAAAAAAGGCGGCGAACAAGGCCGCGCTCAACAGCGCGCCATGCGCAAAATTGATAATGTGGAGCACGCCGTAGATCAGCGTCAGCCCAAGGGCAACAAGTGCATAGATTGCGCCGATCAACAGGCCGTTGAGGACCGCAGGGATCAGGATGGTGGGCGACAGCACGGACGCGATACTTTGAGAGCCATGGTTGCGGGCGGGAGTGTGCCGCCCGCAACTCTATGACACTTACGCCGGCCTCGGAAACACCGGCTTCGCGTTCGCAAAGGCAGACGGCAAGACCACCTTGATGTCATTGTCGAGCACCTGCGTATTGACTGGCGCAGCACCCTCGTTCTGACCATTGACGAACCTGGTCGGGCCGTAAGGCATCAGGTGGCCCGAGAAGGTTGAACTCGCCAGCGCAGCGGTGAGTTTGGCGCGGTCGACCGAGGCCGCGCGCTCAAGCGCATCGGCGATCAGATAGACGCAGCTGTAGTTCATATAAACCTCGTAGGTGAAGAACTGATCCTTGCTCTCGACCTTCTTCTTCAGCGCCTGCGCCTTGTCGTTACGCGGATCAAACCAGTGATTGCAATCCATGATGTATCGGGCCGCGTCCGGGAATTCCTTCACGAACTTGTAGGAGGAGGCGGCGCCGCCAAGCACCGAATAGATACCCTTCGGCTTGACCTGCTGCTGCTGCATCGTGCGGGCAAGCAAGACGTACTCATTGAAATAGTTCGCCGGGATGACGAGATCCGGGTTCTGCGCCTTGATCTTGAGGACCACGTTGTTGAAATCGCGCGTCGGCGTCGGATGAGGAATCGTCTCAAGAATCTCAAAGCCTTGCTGCGGGAGTTGTGCATTGAGCAACTTGGCGAGGCCGGAGCCGAACAACGAGTCCTCGTGCACAATCATTACGGTCTTGGCGGGTTTTCCTGCCTGGTCGTTGATCGCAGCAAGATTGGCTAGGGCGGTTTTGGAAATGACTCCAAAACCGGGGCCAAAGCGGAAAGTGTTTTTCAGGCCGCGGGTAACGATCGAATCGGCAACCCCGACGTCGACCACATAAGGCAAATCATAACGCGCCGCCGCCTGCGTCGTAGCGAGGCAGATGTTGCTGGCATAGCCACCGACAATGCAGGCAACCTCGGCAGAATTCATTTTTTCGACCTCCGCGGTACCACCATCGGGTGTCGACTGTGCGTCGCCGAGCACTGCGTCGATCTTGCCCAAACCCTTGACACCGCCGGCAGCATTGATCTCCTCGATCGCCAGGGTTGCGCCGAGCCGGCCCTGCTGACCGGAGTAGGACAGCGCGCCAGTAACCGGATGCAGCACGCCCAGTTTCACGGGTGTCCCTTGCGCCCGCAGCACGGAAGGCATCGCGACGCTGCCGATTGCCGCAGCCGCGACGCCGCATGTCGTCGTGGCGAGAAACTGGCGGCGGCTGAGCGGATTCCCTTGGTTCGGCATGGTGACTTCCCTCCTGATTTAGCCTTACGGTGCGAGTCGTGGCCTTGCCGTTCAAGGCCCTTGAACCTGGCTTTACAATATTGCGGACCCTCGACAAGCTCGCAACCGCTAAAGCAGGCACGACCGGACATGAGCGAACCCCGGACCCTGATCGACAAGCTGTGGTCGGCGCATGAAATTGTGCGCCGCGACGACGGCGCCGCTTTGCTTTGGGTCGATCGTCATTACGTGCATGAGGGCTCGTTCCACGCCTTTAGCCAGATGAAAACGCGTGGGCGCGCTATCGCTGAACCGCAGCTCACGTTCGGTGTCGCCGACCACTATGTGCCAACGCGCGACCGCGGAAATGACATTGCCAATCCCGAGATCGCCGCGATGGTGCGAAATTTTGAAGCCAATGCGACGGAAAATCACATCACGCTGTTTGGCCTGCGCGATCCGCGCCAGGGTATTGTGCATGTGGTCGGCCCTGAACAGGGACTGACTCTGCCCGGACTGTTGATCGTCTGCGGCGACAGTCACACCTCCACTCACGGCGCCTTTGGCGCATATGCATTCGGAATTGGGGCGTCGGAGGTTGCTCATGTTCTGATGACGCAGACGCTCTGGCAGAAGAGGCCAAAACGCATGCGCATCGTCGTCGACGGAACGGCGGCTCCCGGCATTGCGTCCAAGGATATTGCACTCGCCACTATCGCACACATCGGTGCCGACGGTGCGCAGGGCCACGCCATCGAGTTTGCCGGCAAGGCAATACGCGCGCTCACGATGGAAGGCCGCATGACGCTCTGCAACATGTCGATCGAAGCGGGGGGACGCTGCGGCGTAGTGGCGCCAGACACGACCACCTTCGCCTACCTCAATGCCCGCCCCTATGTCCCGAAGGGCGCAGATTTCGACCGCGCGATCGAGGCATGGTCGAAACTTGCGTCCGATGACGACGCCGTTTTTGACCGCGAAGTTACGCTTGATGCCAGCACGATCGTGCCGATCGTTACATGGGGCACGACACCGGACGATGCCTTGCCTGTTGACGCCCGCGCGCCCGACCCTTCCCGCGAAACTGATTCCACACGTGCGAATTATGTACGCGAAGCGCTCGACTATATGGGCATCGCGCCGGGCACAAAATTGACCGATATCGCGGTCGACCGGGTTTTCATCGGCTCTTGCACCAATGCGCGCATCGAGGATCTGCGTGCTGCCGCGGCAGTGCTTGCGGGTCGCGTCAGTAAAGTGCCCGGCCTCGTTTCGCCGGGCTCATCAACCATAAAACGGCAGGCGGAAGACGAAGGACTCGATCGTATTTTCCGCGACGCTGGACTGGAATGGGCGGATTCCGGTTGCTCCATGTGCGTTGGCATCAACGGCGACCTTGTGCCTTCGGGCGAACGTTGCGCCTCGACCACCAACCGGAACTTCCGCGGCCGTCAGGGTCCGGGCGCGCGCACGCATTTGATGTCGCCGGCCATGGTCGCTGCAGCGGCCGTCAGCGGACATCTTGCCGATGTCCGGCCCCTCCTGGCCGGACGCAAGCTTTAGGTGCGCACATGGAAAAATTCGTCCGCCTGACCGCCAAAGCGTGCCCGCTGATGATACCAAACCTCAACACGGATCAGATCCTCCCGGCACGTTATCTCAAGTGGCCGCGGTCAAGGGGTCTCGGCGCCGTGGTGTTTCACGACTTCCGTCTTGATGCCGAGGGCCGTCCGCGTGCGGCCCTCCCACTCAATCAAGACGCCTACCGTGACGCCAAGATCCTGCTGGCAGGACGCAACTTCGGGGGCGGCTCCTCACGCGAAGCGGCCGTATATGCTCTCTATGATCATGGCTTCCGCTGCGTGATCGCATCATCGTTCGGAGATATTTTCGCGCAAAACGCGGTAAAAAACGGACTGTTGACGGCGGTTGCTGCGGAGGCAGAGATTGCCGAGCTCGCGGCAGCAATCTCCGCCGATCCCGCACAGACAATCGATGTTGATCTGGAGCGGCAGACAGTCAGCAGTGGTACCTGGAACTGTACGTTCATGATTGATCCGATCAGCCGCAACCAACTGCTGAACGGTTGGGACGATGTCGACCTGACGGACAGTTATCGTGAACAAATCACAGCATTCAGGGCGAAGGACAAGGCCGTCCGACCTTGGGTAACCCCGAAGACCATGTAAAATTGCGGTGCCCGGTCAACCCGGATACCGTAAGGTTGCTGATTGACAGGAGGACAAGAATGAAAATTGACCGCCGCCGTCTTCTTGCTGGCACCGCCGCACTCTCGTTCGTGGCCTCCGCGCCGGCCATCGTCCGTGCACAGGAAAAATCCGCAAAAATACGAATCGGGCTCGTACCCCTGATTTCGTCCGGGCCGATATTCATTGCAGAGGCCCGAAAATTCTTCGAGAAAATCAATCTCGACGCCGAACTGAAATATTTCGCCGATGGTGCCCTCGCCATGCCGGCACTAGTGGCAGGCGAGCTCGACCTCACCGCAACCACACTGAATGCCGGGTTGTTTAATACGGTCTCCAAAGGTGCGCCATTCAAGCTCATCCTCGATCGCGGCAGCGAAAAACCCGGCCACGGATCGATGACGATCGTTGCCAGCAATGACATGTACGAGCAGGGCTACCGCTCCGCCAAAGATGGAGCGAAGCTCAAAGGCAAGACAATCGCCATTCAGGCTCCCGGGAGCATCGATCAATACCTGTTGGGTCGCGCCGCCGAGAAGGCCGGGCTTAATCCGAAAACGGATCTTAACTGGTCGTCCGGCATGCCGTATCCGGACATGATCAAGCTCATGGGCGCGGGACGCGCCGATGCCGCCAACATTCCCGTTCCGCTCGCCTTCCTCGCCGAAAAAAACAATGTCGGCAAGATTGTCGGTCCGGGTTCTGATATCGAGCCGGACGCGCAACTCGCGTGCTGGGTTATGTCGAGTTCGTATCTGCAATCCAACAAGTCGGCAGCCGTACGCTTTGCCATGGTCCATACCTTTGCCGCGCGACTATTCAACAAGGCAGCAGCGGAGAAAGACCCGGACGTGGTCAAGATTATTTCGGACGCGACAAAAGTGCCGGCGCCGCTGATCGCAGCAGCCGCTCCGCGCTGGACCTGGTACACGGATGATGGCCTGCCAAACGTCGAGTCGGTGATGGCTCAATTTAAGTTCGTCTCACAGTCCATGAGTATGGTCAGCGGCAACGTAACTCCTGACATGTTATTCGATCTTGCGGCGGCCAAAGAGGCGACGGAACGACTTAAGACTGCCAATCCCTTCACGTGAGCGGACGCGATATGGGAATGGGCGTCGCAATTGAATGCGACGACGTCAGTCTGACGTACAGCGCAAAGTCGGGCGCGCCTGTCGAAGCGTTACAGCGCGTAAGTTTTCGTATCCACCCGCGTCGCGTTACCGCGGTAATCGGCCCAAGCGGCTGCGGCAAAAGCACCCTGCTGCAGATTGTCCGCGGGCTTCTCTCACCCAGTGCCGGCCGGATCCGGTTTATCGATGCACAATCAGGTGGCGCGGCCGCTACAAAGCCGCGCATGGCCACGGTCTGGCAAAACTTCAACCTGTTTCCCTGGCGGACTGTCGTTGAAAACGTCGGCTTCGGTCTCGAGGTCAGCGGAATGCAGCGTAGCGAGCGTGTCGAGCGGTCGCGACGTTCGCTCACGCAGGTTGATTTGGCAGGGTTCGAAAACAAATATCCACGTCAACTCTCAGGCGGCATGCGACAGCGCGTTGGTCTCGCCAGAGCCCTCGTGATGGAGCCTGAGGTCCTGCTGCTTGACGAGCCGTTCGGTGCGCTTGACGCCCAAACCCGTCTCATCCTTCAGGAACAGCTCGCCCGGCTGGTCGAAAAAAGCGGAACGACCGCTGTCCTGGTCACCCACTCTATTGAAGAAGCAATCCTTCTGGCGGACACAATCCTTGTCATGACCGCCCGCCCCGGCCGCATCGCTGCCGAGATTCGCGTCGAACTCCCGAGACCACGCTCGATGACAACGACGCACCTCAGCGGTTATTCGTCGCTCTTCGACCAGATCTACGGCCTGCTTCGCGATGAAGTCGTCAAGGCAATGACGATCGAAACCGAGAGCGCCTGAATGCTGGATGAACGCCCGTCAATGCCGGTGACTGTCGGGCCATCAACAAGCGGTCCTCTGCATAATTTTGTCCAAAAGCTCGGTGAACCGCGCGTCCTTGGATGGATTGCCGTCGCTTTCGTCCTGATCATGTGGGAAGTCATTGTCGTCGCGGCGCATCTCAACCCGATTTACTTGCCAAGCCCCAGCCAGATCCTTGTCGCGCTGGTGGCGATGTTCAAAACCGGCGGCTTGCTCGGCGATCTCTTGGCGACATTGGGACGCATCTTCGGCGGCTTTGCTATTGCCCTGGTGGCCGGCACGCTGCTTGGAATCTGGATGGCGACATCGCAACGCGTGAGCGCCATCGCCGACAATTTCATTGCAGCGCTTTATCCTTTGCCGAAAGTCACACTGATCCCGCTGCTGATTATTTGGCTCGGCACCGGCGGGCCTTTCATGCTGACCATCTCGGCACTCGGCGCGATCTTTCCCATCGTGATAAACACGGTGCTTGGAATCCGCCAATGCGATCCCGGTCTCGTTCTCGCAGCGCGCGACCTCGAAGCGAGCAACCGTCAGGTTATCCGCATGGTCCTATTGCCGTCGGCGATCCCTTCCATATTCGCCGGCGTCCGCCTCGGCATCGGCGTCTCGATCATTCTGGTCGTTGCCGCTGAAATGGTGGTGGGCAAAGTCGGGCTGGGGGCGCGGCTTTATCTCGCGGGGCAAATCCTGGAAACCGAGCAGGTCTTTGCCGTCCTCATCGTTCTCGCCATACTTGGTGTGGCGGTAACCAAGGCGCAGGATCTGATCGATGATTGGCTCAGTCAGTGGCGCCTATCATAGCAACCCACGCCGCTCACGCGCCTATTGAGGAGTCGTCCATGGCAGCCCGCAAACGCAAACGAACCGCCACACGCGCTGGCAAAAAGCAGGGTCTCGACAAGCGTCACTTTAATTACGGTCGGTGGACCAAGGGCCGCTTCTCCGAAGCGGTGACGGTGACAGGGCCAGCCAAGATGGTTTTTCTTGCCGGTATTGGTTCCGAGCACGAGCAGACCGGGAAAATCATGTATCCGGGAGATTTTGCCGCACAATGCCGCTACGCCTATCGCAAGCTCAAGAAAGTATTGGCACGCAACGGCGCCGGCATGGCCGATGTCGTCAAGCAAGTGACCTATGTCATCGACGCGCGCCATCAGCAGGCAGCCGGAGAATGCCGTCGGCAAGCTTACGGCAAGGCGCCGCTGCCGGCCCACACTTTCCTCAACGTTAGCCAGCTCGCCTGGCCCGCCATGCTGGTCGAGATCGACGTCATCGCAATGGTGCCATTGCGATGAATTGCGGTCGTTCGCCGCAGACCCGCCGCATGCTCCCGGTGCACCTGGTCTCCGTCCCACACATTAAGTCAGCCGGAGGCAGCAGAGACAATGCCGTTGCGTTTCGGTGACTGGACGGCGCTTGACGCAGCAATGCATGTGCGACTTTCCGCAAGCGCGAACGATTTCGCGCGCCGGCTTGAGCCGCTACTGAAGGCATTTGCTGAATTTGAAAGTGGAGCAAATCCCGTCAGGCGCGGAGTTCTCGACGGAATGCCGTATGCAGCAAAGGACATCTTTGTGTCCGCCACGCGCATGCCGCATGGCGGGCTCGCCAGGCCGCTGCCGATGCCAAAAACTCAGCCGGCGACGGTGCTCGACCTCCTCGACGGCGCAGGTGGGCGGCGCGTCGGCTATACCGCGATGACGGAACTCGCCTATGAGCCATCTGGCTACAACGCGACGCATGGGCCTGTCGGCAACCCGTGGAACCTCGACTTCATCGCCGGCGGCTCGTCGTCCGGCTCGGCGGCTGCTGTCGCGAGCGGAGCGGTGGTCGCCGCCCTCGGGTCCGACACCGGCGGCTCTTTGCGCATTCCCGCGCATTGTTGTGGCGTTACCGGATGGAAGCCAACCTACGGCGTTGTACCGGCTGTTGGTGCAATGCCCCTCGCACCGACACTCGACACGATCGGCATTTTAGCCCGCAGCGCGTCGGACATGGAAATCGCCGCACGGATCTTGTTCGAGCCACGTGACATCGAACCGATCACAAAGGTCGTTTTCGCCAAAGATGCGCTTGACCTTGCCGAGGGGCCGATTGCCAAAGCGTGCCGCGACGGCATTGAAACGATCGCCAATTGCGGGATCGAAATTGGCTCTTGCAATGCAGTCACGGCCATTGAAGCAAACGACCCGCACGTTTTTACGATCATGCAGGCGGAGGCGGCGCGCGCGCATCGAACGTTGATGGAAGGCGGATCACTGGATCCGGTCCTGGCAAAGCGGCTTGGCAAAGGGCTCACAATCGACGATGCAATACTTGCAGCCAGCATCTCGGCACGCCCTCAGCTTGCCACGGACTTCATCGATCGCATCTTCAGGAATGCCGGGGCGATCGTGCTGCCAACGCTTGCGATCCGCACGCCAACGGCCGCTGAATGTGATCCTCACTCGACCTTGTTCAATGCTAAAACGCTCTATCAACTCAGCCGCTGGACACGCTTCGTTAATATGCTGGGCTTTCCGGCGGTTGCTATTCCAACCGGATTTGACGATCGCGCCATGCCGGTCGCTTTGCAGATCGTCGGCAAGCCGCAATCTGATCATGCATTGATCGCACTGGCCGCGGCGGTGCAAAAGCGCAGCGATTGGCATGCGCGCGTCCCGGCCGCGGCGCGCGATCTGGTGATGGCATCATATCAGGGACCGCTGTTATGAGAACTCCGCAGCCTTCGACCGCGCTGGCAAAGCTCCGCGTGCTTGATCTCACGCGCGTGCGCGCCGGGCCGACCTGTTGCCGTATCCTCGGCGATTTTGGTGCCGACGTCGTCAAGATCGAAGCGCCTCCTGGCGTCGATCCGAACGAGGGCATGAGCGGCGCGCGGGATGGCTCCGACATGCTCAATCTCCATCGCAACAAACGTTCGCTGACGCTCAATCTGAAAGAGCGGGCCGGGCACGAAATCTTCATGCGGCTGGTTAAAGACGCCGACGTGGTCGTGGAAAACTTTCGACCTGACGTCAAAGAGCGCATGGGGATCGAATACGACGCCCTCAGCGCGGTCAATCCGCGCATCATTCTCGCGTCTATTTCGGGTTTCGGACAGAGCGGACCCTATCGCACGCGCGCAGGATTCGACCAGATTGCGCAGGGCATGGGCGGACTGATGTGGGTAACGGGAATGCCCGGTGAGGGCCCGATGCGCGCCGGCATTGCGGTGGCCGACAGCTCAGCCGGAATTTACGCCGCGACGGGGATCCTGATTGCGCTTGCCGAACGCGGACACTCCGGCCGCGGCCAATGGGTGCAAACCTCGCTGCTGGAGGCGCAAATCGCGCTGATGGATTTCCAGGCGGCACGTTTTCTCGTCGACGGCGCAGTGCCTGGTCAGGCAGGCAATGACCATCCTTATTCGACGCCTATGGGCGTTTTCGAAACATCCGACGGCTTCATCAATATCGGCGTCGGCGGCGATGGCCAGTGGCGCGCGCTCTGCACCGCGCTTGGGCGGCCTGATCTCGGCAATGCGCCTGAGTATGCAACGCTCGAATTGCGCTTTCGAAATCGGCCAAAGCTGACGCCCCTACTGGCGGAGATTTTCAAAACCAAGAGCTCTGCGCAGTGGCTGGAAAAGCTGGAACAGCAAGGCGTCCCCGCGGGGCCGATCTACAAGCTCGACGAAGTCTTTGCCGATCCGCAGGTCAAGCACCTCGGTATCGCTGTGCCGGTGCATCATCCCGGGCGCGGCGACATCCACGTTGTCGGCCAGCCGGTGACGTTGTCGCGCACCCCCGCGAGCGTTGTGTCGTCCTTGCCGGAGGCGGGCGCGCATACCGACGAAATCCTTCGCGATGCCGGATATAGCGATCTCGAAATCACGCGTTTTCACGCCAACAAGATCGTTTAGCGGGTCCCAATGGCCAACACTGTGACACTGGTTACCGGTGCAAGCGGCTTCCTCGGGCACGCCGTCATGAAATTGCTCACCCAAAACGGGCACCGCCCGATCGGGCTCGATCCGCGTGCGTCGACGACGACTCAAATCATCGACGACCTCTCGGATCGCTCGAGCCTGATGGCGCTGCTCGCGCGCGAGAAAGTCACACACATCATCCATGCCGGCGGTGTGTCAGGTCCGATGGTCATGGCGGAGGACCCCCTCGGAATTATGACCATCAATGTCGTCGGCAGCTTTAATTTGCTGCGCGCCGCGGTCGAAACTGGCGTCAAAACGTTCGTCTACTGCTCCTCAGTTTCGTCGCTTGGCAATTTCTACGAAAACGAACTGGTCGGCGAAGATTATCCGCTACGTCCGACCTCGGCCTACGGCGCCTCGAAGGCGGCGATGGATATGGTGTTGCGCGGGTTGTGGGGGAAAGTACCAATCGATCTGTGTTCGCTGCGCTTCACGGTGATCTATGGCCCCGGACGACAAACCGTTTTCACCGTCGAAAAAATCGTCGGTGCGGCATTGGCGGGAAAAATCGCGCAAATTGAGCCGATGACCGACTGGCCTTACATCTTTATTGACGACGCCGCGCAGGCTGCGCTCTCTGCCTGCTTTGCCGAAGGCCGCAAACAGCTCAGCTATTTCATTGCGCATCCTGAAAAGGTGACGCCTGAAGATATGGCAGCCGCTGCGGCAGCGCTCGGCAAGCCGGTTCGCCTTACGTTTGACAACAGCAAGCCGGTAGCGGCGCGAGGGCCGGTCGATACCGATGCGCCGGCACGCGACTTCGGATTTCGCGCCAGAGTGGGTCACCGGGAAGGCATTCGCCGTATGATCGAAGCGGCACGCTGACGATCAGTTGCCGGGCGTCGGCGCGGTCGTCATAGTCCCGCTGTTGCGTTTTGTGGAGGGTACCGACTATGGACTTGAAACTGGCCGGCAAGACCGCCTTGATCACGGGCGGGTCCAAAGGGATCGGCCGCGCCGCCGCCGAGATTTTAGCCGGCGAAGGCTGTAACGTCATTATCGTGTCGCGCAGCGCGGACGCACTTGCGGCGGCGAAGGCAGCGATCGTCCAGAAGACCAACGTGCGCGTTGATACCGTCGCCGCTGATTTATCTGACAGCGCTAATGTCGACCAGCTCGCCCGCGATTATCCGGATATTGATATCCTGGTGAACAATGCCGGCGCCATTCCCGGCGGCACGTTGCTCAATGTTGACGAGGCGACCTGGCGTAAAGCCTGGGATCTTAAAGTGTTCGGTTACGTCAATATGTGCCGCGCCTTCTATGCCCTGATGCAGAAACGCAAACGCGGCGTTATCGTCAATGTGGTCGGCAACGCGGCTGATACTCATGATCCCGAGTATATCTGCGGTGTCGCAGGAAACTCCGCGCTCACCGCGTTCACCCAGTCACTTGGCAGCGTCAGTGCGAAGGACGGCATCCGCGTGGTCGCGGTCAGCCCGGGACCTGTGGCAACCGAACGGCTGGTAGGCCTGATGAAAAAGAAAGCGCAGGACCGCACCGGCAGCGCCGACAACTGGAAGGACTTGTTCAAACCCCTGCCGTTCGGTCGCGGCGCTACCGCCGAAGAAATTGGCGCCGCGATCGCGTTTATTGCCTCCGAACGTTCGGCCTATACCAGCGGCTCGGTTGTCACCATCGATGCCGGCTTATCTGCGCGCGCCCAAGCATTCTGAACGAGGAATTCATGCCACATCTGACGACAGACGACGGGATCAAGCTCTACTACGAGGAAACCGGTAAAGGCATCCCCATCGTTTTTATTCACGAATTTGCCGGCGATATCCGTTCTTACGAACAGCAAGTTCGTCATTTTTCGAAATATTACCGTTGCATCACTTTCAACGCGCGCGGCTATCCACCTTCGGATGTGCCAACGGACGGCGAGCGCTATTCGCAAGACCGCGCGCGGGACGACATCCGTTCGGTGCTCGATGCACTCAGGATCGAGAAGGCCCACATTGTCGGCCTCTCAATGGGCGGATTTGCGGCTCTCCATTTTGGATTCGCCTATCCCGAACGCTGCCGCTCGATCGTGGTCGCAGGTTGCGGTTATGGGGCGGCGCCCGGCGAGCGCGCCAAGTTCGCCGAGGAGGCAGAGGCCTCCGCCAGGCGATTCGAAGAGCTCACGATGAAAAAAGCGGCGGAAGCCTACGCGCTTGGCCCCACGCGCGTGCAGCACCAGAACAAAGATCCGCGCGGATGGCGGGAATTTGCCGATCAGCTTGCCGAACATTCGACGGAAGGCGCCGCGCTCACAATGCGCGGCGTACAGAAGCGCCGTCCGTCGCTGTTTGATCTTGTTGACAAGATGAAAGCCATGAATGTGCCCACTTTGGTCATGACAGGAGATGAGGATTGGCCTTGTCTCGAGCCAGGGATCCTGATGAAGAAGAACATCCCGACGGCCGCGTTGGTGGTGATGGCCAATTCCGGTCACAACATCAACCTGGAAGAACCGGCTCTTTTTAATATGCACTTAGCCGATCTGTTTCAGGCGGCCGACGCCGGGGCGTGGCCGAAGCGCGACCCGCGCGCGATGGCAGGCAGCATCCTCGGGCGTTGAGCGGAAAGTCTAAGTGGCGTTATAGCCGCCGTCGACCAAAAGGTCCGCGCCGGTCATGAAACTTGATGCATCGCTCGCCAGAAATACTGCAGCACGTGCGATTTCCTCCGGCTGACCCAGCCTTTGCAGCAAATGCTTCGGGCCCGCCGTGCGCCGCGCCGTTTCCATGTCGCCGAAGCGCTTGATCAGACGCTCGGTTTCCACCGCGCCAGGTGACAACGTATTGACCCGAATATTCTGCGACGCGTGATCGGTCGCCATCGCCTTGGCAAGCTGAATCAGCGCGCCCTTCGTCGCGCAATAAGCCGCGCGGCGCGGGGCGGCGACGCTACCGAGCTGCGAAGCGATGTGAATGATGCTGCCCCCGCCCGCGCCAATCATCGCGGGCAGAAGGGCGCGGCTCATCAAAAACGCACCGCCAACATTCACCGCAAATACCCGATTCCACTCGGATAAAGTCAGATCGAGTATCGTGCCGTTCGGGTCGTACCCGGCCGCGCCATTGACCAGAATGTGGACGGCCGAAAATTCACCGACAATTCTCTTCACCGCGAGTTCGACTTCGGTCTCGCTGGCCACGTCGCAATGCACGGGCAGAGCGCGCCAGCCCTTGCTCGCAATCGCGGCGGCCGTTGCCTCAGCGGCCTTCGCATCGAGATCGACGCAGGCGACAGCCGCCCCGGCTTCGGCAAAGGCGAGCGAGATCGCGCGTCCGATACCGTTGCCAGCACCCGTGACAACCGCCGATTTTCCTGCCAGCGAACAGCTATCGGTGACCGTCATTGCCAGTCCTACGAAACGGCGGCAGCCGTAATTCGGCCAAGATAGGCCTCCTGAACGCGCGGATTCTGTTTGAGATCCGCGCAAGATCCGCTGGCGATGATAGAACCGGTTTGCAGCACATAGCCACGACTTGCCGTCTCGAACGCGTACCGGGCATTTTGCTCAACGAGAAGCACGCTGGTGCCTGCGGCATTGATCGCACGGATGGTGCGGAATATGTCCTGCACAACCATCGGCGCGAGACCGAGCGACGGCTCGTCCAGGCAAAGCAATTGCGGCTCCGACATCATCGCACGGCCGAGCACCAGCATCTGCTGCTCGCCGCCGCTCAACGTTCCGGCGTTCTGCGTGCTTCGTTCGGACAATCGGGGAAACATGTCGAATATCTCGCCGATCATGCGGCGGATTTTTACGCCGTCCCTGCGGCTTTTGAATCCGCCGAGTTCGAGATTTTCGCGAACCGAAAGAAAGGGAAACACATGGCGGCCTTCGGGAACAAGCGCGATCCCGAGGTTCGTGCGCTCATGCGACGGCATCGCCGTAACGTCCTGCCCGCAAAATACAATCGAGCCGCGCCGCGGAGGCAACACACCGGCAACGGCGCGCAGCGTCGTGGATTTTCCCGCGCCGTTCGCGCCGATCAGGGCGACGATTTCACCCCTGTTGACGGAAAGCGAAATGTCCCGACAGACGGCCACCTGCCCATAGGCAAGCTCGAGTCCTTCGATGGACAACAGCGCGCTCACACCAGTTCTCCGCCGAGATAGGCCGCGATCACTGCAGGATTCTTTTGCACCTCGGCCGGCGCACCCTGAAATAAATGGCGGCCGTATTCCATCACCATAATGCGATCGGCGACATTCATCACCAGGTCCATGTTATGTTCGACAATGATAACCGTAATGCCGCCACTGCGCAGGACGCGGATGCGATCGAGCAGGACATCAACTTCCGCTGCATTCAACCCCGCTGCCGGCTCATCGATCAGCAACAGCCGGGGCCCCGTAGCAAGCGCGCGCGCAAGCTCGAGCATACGCTGCTCGCCATAGGACAGGGCTCCGGCAAGCACATGCAGACGGTTGGTCATGCCGAAGAATTCAAGCAGACGCAGCGCTTCCTCGCGGCAATGACGTTGATCACGTGCGAAAGCCGGACCGTGCAAGACATACTGCCATGCTGGAATTTTATGGTGGACGTGAAACCCGGCGATCACGTTGTCGAGTACGCTGAGCTGCTTGAACAAACGTATCTTCTGAAATGTGCGTGCGAGGCCGAGGCGCACACGCCGATGCGAGGGCATCCCGGAGAGATTGTGGCCGTTGAAGGACAGCGACCCGGCGTCGGGCTGATAGATGCCGCTGATCAAATTGAGAAGCGTCGATTTGCCCGCACCATTCGGGCCAATGATAGCGAAAATGGAGCCGCTTGAGACGTCGAGCGAAATATCGGAAACGGCGCGGACGCCACCGAAGCTTTTGTGCAAACCTCGCGCACTCAGCAGCGGCGCTCCTACGATCGAGGCGCCGGTTTCCACTGCTGCGGCTGCGGTCATGATGGCTGCCCACCGAACCCGAGCTTTTCCCGCACGATACGGGCGGCCTGCGCGAGGCCGCCCGGCATGAACAAAACAACAAAAGTGAGCGCGGCGCCATAAACGACGAGGCGCAGATCGCCAATGCCGCGCAGCACTTCGGGCAACAGAGTCAAGAGAATCGCGCCGAACACAGGACCTATCAAAGTGCCCATACCGCCGACAATGACCATGGCCAGGATATTGAAGGCCTCGGTTACGAAAAACGCGTCCGGCACCAATGTGCCGACGAAACTCGCATAAAAACAGCCTGCCGCACCGCCAATGGCAGCGCCGACACCGAATGCGAAAACCTTCCAGGCCGCGCCGTTAATACCGAGTGAGGCCGCGGAAACCTCGTCCTCGCGGATAGCGGTGAGCGTTTCTCCGACTGGAGATCGCACCAACTGATCGAGGAGCAGGTACACGACCAGCGTGAACCCCGACACCAGATAAAAGAAAGCGGTCAAATTACGAAAGTCGACAAGCAACGTTCCGGCGATTGCAATCGGTGGCGGTGGCGAAATGCCGTATATGCCAAGTGGCCCCTGCGTCAGGCTTATCCAGTTGAGCAGAATTTGATAGATGATGACCGCAAAACCGAGCGAGGCGATCGCAAGGTAGTGACCGCGCAGGCGCACCGCGAACAATGAAAGAAACATGCCTGCCAGCCCGGAGAAGGCAACGCCAGCGGCGAACGCGCCCCAGAACGGGACCCCGAGCTTGACGATCAGCAGCGTCGAGACGTAGGCGCCCAGTCCATAGAAGGCCGAATGGCCAAGGTTGAGTTGCCCCGCATATCCGAGGATGAAATCAAGGCCGAGCGCAAGCAGCACGTTGATGGCGCAAATTGTCAGATTAGTCCGCCAATACGTGTCGTTGAAAATCAGCGGCAACGCGATGATGGAGAGCGCCGCGAGCGTGAGCCCCGTCCGACGGGACAGCAGGCTGGCCCTTCGCTCCATCGGTTGCTGCGAAATCGCCCGATCAGACATTCTCTTCGCGTCTTTCCGAGATCAGGCCAGTCGGCTTGATTGCGAGCATCAGCAACAGAAGACCGAAAACGACGATGTCGATCAGGCCAGGATCGAGATACTGCGTCGTGTAACTTTCCACGAGGCCGACAATAAGCCCGGCGAGAATTGTTCCCTCCACATTGCCGAAACCGCCAATAATCACGATGGCAAAGGCTTTCACGATGACCGAGGTGCCCGCGAACGGCGTAAGGACGAGAACAGGCGCGAGCATTGCGCCCGCCATGCCGGCAAGCGCGGACGCGATGATGAATGTCAGCATGATGAGCTGGTTGGGGTTGATACCCATCAGCCCGGCGGTTTCGCGGTCCTGCGATACGGCGCGCAGTGCCTTGCCCAGAAACGTGAATTTCATGAACGCGTAGAGCAGTGCGATCGTCACGGAGGAAACCGCGATGATGATGACACTTTGCCAGGATACGAAGATCCCGGCAAAACGGATGACCTGGCTGCTGTATTGAGTTTCGAAGGCGTAGGGGATCGGCCCGAACCAGGCCAACATCAGATTTTGCATCATGACCGAAACGCCGATGGTCGCAATGAGCGGCAACAGTTCATTGCCCTTGCGACGCAATGGCGTGAATATCGATGCGTTGATCAGCCAGCCCAGTACAGCGCCGACTACAAACGCAAAGCCGATACTGACGATATAGCCGGCACCGACCATGTGCATGAGAAAATAGGCGGCGAAAGCACCGAGCGTGACGAAGTCGGCGTGCGCGAAATTGATTTGCACGAGCACGCCGTAAATCAGCGTCAGGCCTAACGCCACCAGGACGTAGAGACTTCCGAGAACGACGCCGTTGATCGCCTGTTGGAGGACGATCGTTGTTGTCATCGTCGGGTCAGTTCCACTTCAGGCTCGTCCACGACATGTCGGGTTTGGTTTCCATGTAATGGACGGTATCCATCTTTGTGTTCTGGTTGCTCTTGTCGAATTCCACGCTTCCGGTGACTCCGGAATAGTTCTTGGTAGCAGCGAGACCATCGCGGATTGACTGGGGATCCTTGCCCCCGCGCTTCACCACGTCCGCGATCAGCATAATCTGATCATAAGCGTGTGCGTTCAGGTGTGTCGGATCCGCATTGTATTTGGCCTTGAACGCAGTCGAAAAATCTTTCACGGCATCGCGAGTTTCGGTCGGGTCGAACTGCACAATCCGAACGTAGCCCAAAGCGGCTTTGCCGGCCTTCTGCTCGAAGCCGAACGGCAGCCAGATCGTGCCAATCTGGATGGCATCACCCCCGCCGCCTTTCGTAACGCCCGCCTGTGCCAGAGCCTGCGTGATCTTCAGCCCCTGCCCTTCCAGCGTATATGTCGGGATCACGTCTATCTTCCCGAGGCCCGCGACCCGCGTCGCGATCGAGGTGAAGTCGTTGACATCACGGCCAAAGCCGATTTCCGCGAGGACTTTGCCGCCAAGCTTGGTGAAGGTGTCCTTGAACACCTGTGCGTTGCCAATGCCGGCATTGGTGTTTTCGAATAACAGGACGGCATTGCGTGCATTGAGCCGCTTATAGGCATTGTCCGCGAGGTTGACGCCTTGCATCACTTCGTTCGGCATGATGCGGAACGTCCACGGATTGCCAGGCTCGGTCACCTTGATGGAGGAAGAGCCGGCATTGAGCAGGGGTACCTTGGCCTGATCGACGATCGGCATAACGGCGAGCGTCGCGTCCGAACATTCTTCGCCGATGATGACGTCCGGCTTGAATTGCTCAATCAGGCGCTTGGCCGCCTGTGTCGCAGGCAGCGGCCCGCAGCTCGAATCTTCGTACTGAACCGCAAACTTGTAGCCGTTCACACCGTTCTTGTTGAGTTGCTCCAGCGCAAGTTCAACGCCTTGTTTGTCCTGCGCGCCGAAATAAGAGCCTGGCCCGGACATCGGAAACAAAGCACCGATCTTGATGGTTTTATCCTGCGCATGCGCCGCATGACCGATCGTCAAAAGACTGATCGCCGCCACGCCTGCAAAGAGAGCACGAAATTCCTTGTTCATTTCTCTATCCTCCCCGGAACGATTGTTGTCGGGTTCAAGCCTACCAATGGTCGCGCGCGGACGCCATGCGGGACGGGCCGATCACCGAAAAGAACATGCCAAGGTCGACTCAACGGTGCCACCGGCGTCAATATTTTTGCACGGAAGCCAGGATGCTAAGTGCTGGCGTGCCCGAAGAGATTCGAACTCCCGACGCCCGGATTCGTCGTTAGTCCGACGGGCCTCACCTGCCGTGCCGACAACCTGAACGGGCCGCCATGACTCACCCCTCCCCTCGGTAGCGGTCCATCATGATGAAGCGCCCGTACCGTGCCGCAAAGGGCGCCATTCGATGCCGCCGGCGCGGAGACGGATGCCGATCTTTGAGAGGAGAAAAAGGCAGCCGTATGCGAGCTGCACTCGCCGTAACGGCGATAGAAAAGATCGCGATTCGTAGAAATCACCCGCCAGTATGGTGATCAGCCTTTGACGCGTGTTGAAGAGATCGAAAGAGGACATGAGAAGATCGCGCAGGATTGGCGAATTTATTCGGTAGATGAGCCAGGAAAGAGAATGGAGACTGAGCCGTATCTTGCGCTCATAGTCACGCATGTGACGCTCACGTGAGTCCAGACCATCAAGCAAAGCCTCGACCACCGTCGCGCCAAATGCCGCCGTACTCATTGCCATCATGACGCCGCTTGAAAATAACGGATCAATGAAGGCCGCGGCATCACCAACCAGAATGTGTCCTTCGCCGACGTAATACCGCGAGTCATAGGAGTAATCTGCGCATGCGACGAGTGAGCCTATCGGCTGAGCATTGGCCATACGATTGGCAACGCTGGGGCTCGCAGCGATGGCACGCGCGAATAGTGCGTCGAGCCCGGCATCCCTTGCCTTGAAAAATGCTTGTGTCCCCACGACGCCCACACTGGTCACATCATCGGGCAACGGGATCATCCAGACCCATCCGTGCTCAAACAGGTACACGCTGATCATTCCCGCCACATCGCCGGGCCGGGCAGGAACGTTGCGGAAATGTCCAAACACCGCGGCGGTGTTGTTGTGCTTGTCGACTCGTTTGAGCCTGAGTCGGCTGGCGAGCAGGGTATCGCGCCCGGACGCGTCAACAAAAAAACGGGCAGAAACTGCGAGTGGCATTCCATCACCGCCAGTTGCCGTGACACGCGAACGATGTTCCGCGTCAAATGTGACGTCCGTGACGTGCACGCCTTCAATCACGTCCGCGCCAAGCCGACGGCTGTTATCAAGCAGCAACTTGTCGAAGTCGGATCGCCTGACCTGGTAGCTGTGGCCGACACTCAGGTACGGGTTGTCGGAGAAACGAAACGTCGCGGTCGCCCCGTGCTCATCAGAGATGAGCTCTGCACCGGGTTTGTATACACCTATGCGTCGGATCTCGTCGGCCACGCCCAGAAGATCAAACAGGGGCAAGTTGAGCGGCAGCAGAGATTCGCCGATATGGAAACGCGGAAAATGCTCTTTCTCCAGCAGGACAACGGATTTACGCTTCTGAGCGAGCAGCGCCGCGATCGTGGAGCCAGCGGGGCCGCCACCAACCACAACGACATCGCACTCTCGACAATTTTTCACTGCAGGTGCCGCCTACGAACCGCTGATTGGGAGAGCGCATGAATGGTGGCATAACGCCGTGCCGTCATTGTGGCAAAAACGCTTCCAACGACGTGGTCATCGACGATGTCAGCAACTGGCTGTAAATACCGGTGCGTATCTTTGTGCCGCCGTCCCTGACGCAGCACCGCACTCATCACGGTTGCGTGAGAAACGTGATCGGTTTGCAAGCTGTTCATTCTCCTAAATCTACACGTGATCGTCGTCCCGGCTGAAAATACCCCGCACAGGAGCGGCAATGGTCTCTGCGGCTGAAAACCAGACGTCGACTGTCACGGCTGGGGTCTGGACCGGCTTCGCCATGATGTGCACCGGCATGTTTATGGCAATTCTTGAT
>DASYSQ010000172.1:0-16181 GCA_036003145.1 Pseudolabrys sp. | reverse complement strand
AGCAATCTGGCTCTGGAACTGCCGCCGGATACCGTCCCATCGCCTGCGCCGAAAAAGAAAATAGATTCCCGCGCCGAGCTTGCCTCGCAGTTCATTCCCGCAGGCGCCCGTGTGCTCGATCTGAGTGGCAGTGCGGCCATGCAACGGCTGTTGCCGGTCAGCTGCAGCTATCGCGGTATCGACCGCGCCAGCAAGAAGCGCACAAGGCCCGTCTGTGATTTGAACAACGGCGATTTCCCGACCGAGGCTGCATCACAGTGCGATGTCATCGTGATGCTCGGTGCGCTCGAGCGGATCGCCGACGTGGAGAGCCTGTTCACCCACCTGCGTTTCTGCAAGCGCGACATAATACTGAGCTATTGCGCCACCGATCTCGCGAAGGATCTCGACCGCGCTGCGCTCGGCTTCGCCAACCACCTGAGTTTCTGTGACCTGGCGCTGCTATTCGACCGCTACGGCTTCCGTATCGAGTGCACGACTCCGGTCGACGATATTCAGGTATTGATGCGGCTCACGCCGACGGAGTGGCTTGCACCGGCTGCATCCTGCAGCGTTGCCGTGATTTCCGACGACGGAGGTGGAAATTTCGCGGCCCGTCTCGGCTGTCACATGGTCAACTCGCTGCTGCCGGGCGAGGCGGAGGTGCATCATCTGACCCTCCACACACTCAACGAGGCGCGCCCCAGCTATGACCTGGTCGTTCTCGGGGTCGGCAGCGGGCTGTTTCCGCCGCTTCTCGGACAGGAAGTGCTCGATGTCGTTTCGCGCTCCCGGGCGGCGATTGGAATTTTCGGCACGCAGCGCCGGGAATTGATCTCGCGTCCGACCGTCGATCGTCTGATCGACCGGCTCGATACATGGTTCGCGCGCTACGAGGACGACGTGCTGATGTACGGACGCGGGCGCAATAACGTCATTCACGTCGGTGACTGGTTGATCGACCAATTTCCGCTGACGCGGGCAATCAATGACGAGCCGTTGGTCATCAGCAACGAACTCGGCCAGGAACTCGCACTGGACCGCGCCATTCATACCATCCAGCAACACAAGCAGGTCTACTCGACCGAACCGACGGCGCTGCTTTGCGCTCTGCCTTCGGCGGAGCTTGCGGCTTATGCGGAAATGCCAGCGCGACAACCCGATCTCGCGGCTGGCCAATTTCGCAGCATGTTGATCGATGTTTTTGGCCGGTCCTACCCGGAACAGAAATTTTTCCTGGTCGATCGGGACGCGGTTACCCGGTACAAGGCGCGTGTCCATCGCAATGTGGCCAAAGTCGGCGCGCGCATCGGATCGATTCTGCGCAACGTTGCGGTCGCGGCAGCCTGATCTCCACAATCATTCCGGGGCACGTCGAAAGCGCGGGCCCGGAATAACAGAGCATGCATGTTTATTTTCCCGCTCAGGCGGCCTATATAGCCGCCGGCATCAACAGACGTCGCAAATCTTCCTATGGCCGGTCATTCCCAATTCAAGAACATCATGCACAAGAAGGGGCGTGCGGATAAGGCGCGCTCCAAGCTGTTCGGCAAGCTCGCTCGCGAAATCACGGTCTCGGCCAAGCTTGGCATGCCGGATCCCGCGTTCAATCCGCGTCTGCGCGCGGCGATCCTGGCAGCCCGCGCCGAGAATATGCCGAAGGATAATATCGAGCGCGCGATCAAGAAGTCGCAAGGTACGGACACCGAGAGCTATGACGAGATCCGCTACGAGGGCTATGGGCCCGGCGGGGTGGCCGTGATCGTGGAGGCCTTGACCGACAACCACAACCGCACCGCCGGCGATGTGCGCGCGATTTTCGCCAAGAACGGCGGCAACCTGGCCACCACCGGTGCGGTGTCGTTCATGTTCAACCATGTCGGTGTCGTTGAATACGACGCCAAGGCTGCGAGCGCCGATGCCATGCTGGATGCGGCAATCGAAGCTGGCGCAGACGACGTGACGTCAAACGACGACGGTCATCAGGTCATCACGAGTCCGGATACATTGAACGACGTGGCCAAGGCGCTCGAAACCAAATTCGGCGAGCCGCGCAGATCATCGATGCTGTGGAAACCACAGAACACCATCGCACTCGATGACGAAGCCGGCGAAAAAATTCTCAAGCTAATCGAGTCGCTCGATGACAGCGACGACGTTCAGAATGTCTATGCCAATTTCGAAGTGTCGGACGCGTTGATGCAGAAAATGAGCGCGTAACGCCTCTTCCGTCATGGCCGGGCTTGTCCCGGCCATCCACGCCTCACTTTCCTCTGAAGGCGTGGATGCCCCGCACATAGGCGTGCGAAGCACGCCGTCCTTTCGGACGGCTAAGGCCGGGCATGACGTTGCTTAGCCCTTGAACTCCAGAATATAAAGCCCCGCATTGTAGTCCGTCGCGTAGATCAGCCCCTTGGCATCCACGAACACATCGGCTGACTGGATCACGCGCGCGCGGTTCGGTCGTGTGTCGGCGAGAGTCGATGGCTGCGGTGGCACCAGCGCGCCAACTTCTTTCGGAATGAACGCGTCGGACATGTCGAACACGCGGATGCCGGCGTTCTGGTAGGTCGCGAAGATCAGCTGCGAGCTGACAAAGGTGCCCGGCCTGTTCTCGTGGATATTGTGCGGACCGAAATGGCCGCCTTTGCTTCTATAGTCAGCTTCCGCCGGCGTCGGGAATGTCGAGATGCTGACCGGATTTTGCGGCACACGGTTGTCGAAAACCCAGATGACCTTGAGCCCGTCTTCCTGGTGATCGAGCACGGCCTCGTCGAGAACAACGAGAAGATCGCGATCCGGAAGCGGCAGGCAATTGTGCGTGCCCCCGCCGAACGGCGGTGACCAGTTTCTGTGCACGATCAGCTTCGGTCTGGCGCGGTCGGCGATATCGAGCACCACCATGCCGGCATCGCGCCAGGCGGCATAAGCAGTATCGTCATGAATGATCGCGTGATGCAGTCCGTATCGTCGGGCGGCAGCCCATGACGGCGTTTCGCCGGCTGCCAAATTCATGCCGGGGATCCACCAGCGGCCCGCCTCTCGCGGTTGTGCGGGGTCGCTCATGTCGACGGTCATGAAGATGTAATCGGTAAATCCATCAAGCAGCACCGACGCAAAGGCCCAGCGTCCACCGGCGTACCAGACGCGGTGGATACCGCCGCCTTCGACCGGCATGAAGCCGATGCGGCGTGGCGTCTCCGGCTTCGAGATGTCGTAGACGGCAAGACCCGCGTCCCAGTCGCGCTTTCGTCTGGATTCTGCCGTGCCAACGGTCTTGCCGAGGGCGCCGCTGTAGTAGGCGCGCTCGTCGGCAAATTCGGCAGCCGCGAACATGTCCTTGGCGTGGATCACCAGCAACAGGTCGTCATGCACCTGCAGGTGGATGTTCCAGGTGTTCGGCGGCGCGGCGACATAGTTCACCGCGCGCGGATTTTTGGCGTCGCGCACGTCGATGATAGAAAAGCCCTTCGAGAACATATGTCCGATATAGGCGAAGCCGCGATGCACCATGACCTGCACGCCGTCGGGCCGACCGCCCTGATCGGTGTGGCCGACGATGCGCATGTTGCGCGCGTAATCCGGCTTCGGCAGCTCGGTCATTTGTAGGCGTCGAGGAAATTCGGGACGGCAATCCAGTCCAGCATGGCGCCATCGCTCTGGAGCAAACCGTGCATTCGTCGGTCTTCCTCGGTCTTCAAGTTCACGCCGAGATGGGTGCCGAGCTTGCGCCCGTGCAGCACGATATTGTTGCCGATCGGCTGACGCTCGGCGTTGTAGGCCTTCAGCGCAGAGTCGATATCGTCATGGTCGCGCAAATGCTTTGCGAGCGCTTGCGCATCGGTGCCGGCCTTGGCCATGCCGAAGCCCATATGCGGCCGTGCATTTGCAGCCGCGTCCCCCACCATGGCGACACGGCCGAATACGATCGCGGGCGCGGTGAAGTCGTAGATCGGCGTGATGAAAGGCTGCTTGATCTTCATCAGCGCGTCGAGCAGGGCAGGTGGAAGGGTCTCACGCGCATCCTTGTACATGTCCGCGATAAGATCCTTTCGGATCAGCGGCGGCGGCACGGAGTATTCGTGCTGCACGCCATTCTTGTCCACGTTCATGTCGCGCAGTTTTGCCGCGTCGGCAACACGATACCAGATGAAATTGAATCGGCGTTTGCCCGGCCGCAGGTCGTTGTCGAACCCGGAGATCGGGTAGGTGATGACCTGCTGCTGTTTGGGCAAATAGAACGTGAACAGCGGATAGATGCTGTTGAGGGTCTCTGGCGCGAGATCGGCTTCGTTCGGTGCGCCGCGCCAGATGTAATAGCCGGCATAAACGGGCTGCACGTCCGGCGCCATTTGCGCGCGCACGCTGGAACGGATGCCGTCGCCTCCGACGAGAATGTCGGCATGCTCAACGCGGCCGCCGGAAAATTCCACCCTTACACCGCGCTCGTCCTGGTCGACGCGCTCGAAATTCCATCCAAGATGGTAGCGCGTCTCGTCGATAGTCGCGCGCAGCAGCCGCTGCAGGCGATCCCATGAGGTGAGGATCTGCCGTAACGGACGCTCCTCGGTAATGCGGCCTTCGCGGTCGATGGCGATACGTTTGGGCACCTCGATACCGAGATCCCTGGTGCCGGCGCCGCTCGCCTCGAGCGCTTCCATTAGTTCCGGATGACCCGTGATTCCGGCGCCGCGGCCGACCAGTTCCACGCTCGATCGCTCATAAACATCGACGTCCCAACCGATCTGGCGCAGGAACGCCGCGGTGAACAGGCCTGACATCGAGCCGCCAATGATGACGGCCCGGCGATTCCGACGATGGGGGGAGGCAGACGACCCGGGCATTGCACCGCAATTGTAATGCAAAGCCGCGTTGAATTCCGAGTCCGCTGCGGTTGTGATGGCCCATCTGAATGGGGCGGTCAAACCGACCTAGGCGGGCGCGGGCTGCGGGGTTATCAACGAACCATGACCCGGCATCCGATTCGCATTCTCGGCATCGATCCGGGGCTCCGCCGCACCGGCTGGGGCCTGATCGAATCCGACGGCAACCGGCTGATCCACATCGCCTGCGGCTCTCTGGAAACCAGCGACCGTGCCGATCTCGGCACCCGGCTGCTGGCGATCCATGACGGACTGATCGCGGTGATCGAGCGTTATCAGCCGCACGAAGCGGCGGTCGAAGCGACCTTCGTCAATACAAATGCAGCGGCAACGCTCAAGCTCGGCCAGGCGCGCGGCATCGCCATGCTGGTGCCCGCCAGGGCCGGGCTGACCATTGCCGAATACGCGCCCAATGTCGTGAAGAAAACGGTGGTTGGCGCCGGTCATGGCGAGAAGGCGCAGATCCGCATGATGATCGGCGTGCTGTTGCCGAAGGCCGACCCACAAAGCGAAGATGCCGCCGACGCGCTGGCGATCGCGGTCTGCCACGCGCATCACCGGACGAGCGCAGTTCTGAGGGTCGCGGCGTCATGATCGGCAAGCTCAAGGGCATCATCGACAGTTACGGCGAGGACTACATCATTCTGGATGTCGGTGGCGTCGGTTATCAGGTGCAATGCTCGGCGCGTACGCTCCAGGCGCTGCCGTCGCCAGGCGAAGCCGCCACGCTGTCGATCGAAACCTATGTGCGCGAGGACCAGATCAAGCTGTTCGGGTTCGCGAGCGATATCGAGCGCGAGTGGTTCCGTCTGCTGCAGACCGTGCAGGGCGTCGGCGCCAAGGTCGCAATGTCGGTGCTCGGCACGCTCAAGGCGTCCGAGCTCGCGTCGGCTATCGCCATGCGCGACAAGGCCATGGTGGCGCGCTCGCCCGGCGTCGGTCAAAAAGTGGCCGAGCGCATCGTCACCGAACTGAAGGACAAGGTGCCGGCCTTCGCCAATATCGATCCAGCCGTGGTGCATCTCGCCGGTGCCCTCGACGAGAACCGCGCACCAAGGCCGATGGCGGACGCTGTTTCTGCACTGGTCAACCTTGGTTACGGTCATCCGCAGGCTGCTGCTGCCATCGCGGCCGCCGCGCGCAACGCTGGTGAAGGAGCCGATACCGCGACGCTGATCCGGCAGGGCCTGAAGGAATTGGCGAAATGACGAGCCCGCGCCGCCTCGTGGCTGCCGACAAGCGCGACGACGACGCCGATGCCTCGTTGCGTCCGCAGCGTCTGTCGGAATTCATCGGCCAGGAACAGGCGCGTGCGAACTTGAGCGTGTTCATCGAGGCGGCGCGTGCGCGCAAGGAAGCGCTTGACCACGTGCTGTTCGTTGGCCCGCCCGGTCTCGGCAAGACTACGCTGGCACAGATCGTCGCCCGTGAACTGGGAGTCAATTTCCGCGCTACCTCCGGCCCGGTCATCGCGAAGGCGGGAGATCTTGCGGCGCTGCTCACCAATCTCGAGCCGCGCGATGTATTGTTCATTGATGAGATTCACCGGCTTAATCCGGCGGTCGAGGAAATCCTCTATCCGGCGATGGAGGATTTCCAGCTCGACCTGATCATTGGCGAGGGCCCGGCGGCGCGTTCGGTGAAGATTGATCTGTCGCCATTCACTCTGGTCGGCGCCACGACGCGCGCGGGCTTGCTGACAAATCCACTGCGCGACCGCTTCGGCATTCCGGTGCGGCTCAATTTCTACACCGAGAAAGAGCTCGAAGAAATCGTCAACCGCGGTGCGCGCGTGCTCGGGATCGGCATTGCGCCCGACGGCGCCAACGAAATTGCACGCCGCGCACGTGGCACACCGCGCATCGCCGGCCGTCTGCTGCGCCGTGTGCGTGACTTCGCGCACGTTGACGGCGCCAAGACCATCGACCGCAAGGCGGCCGATCGCGCGCTCTTCGCGCTTGAGGTCGATGCCGCTGGTCTCGACGCCATGGACCGGCGCTATCTTTCGACCATTGCGTCGAGTTATGCCGGCGGTCCGGTCGGTGTGGATACGCTTGCGGCGGCGCTGTCGGAGCCGCGCGATGCGATCGAGGACATCATCGAGCCTTTCCTGATTCAGAAAGGGTTCCTGCAAAGGACGCCGCGCGGGCGGCTGCTCACAGCGCTCGCGTTTCAGCATCTCGGCTTGCCCGAGCCCACGCGCGACCCGAGCCAGTTCGGCTTGTTTTCCGGCGATGAAGAATGAGTGAAAGAATAATCAGTGTGGTCGCCGCGCTCATTCGCGACAATGACGGCCGCGTGCTGCTGGTTCGCAAGCGCGGGACGTCGGCTTTCATGCAACCTGGCGGCAAACGAGATGTCGACGAAAGCGATTTAGCCGCGCTCTCGCGTGAGGTTGCGGAAGAGCTGGGCTGCCGGGTTGTTGCGGAGACGGCGCGCCCGCTCGGGGTGTTCGATTGCGCAGCGGCGAACGAACCCGGCTATCGGGTACAGGCCGCAGTATACGCGGTCGATGTCGAGGGCACGGTAAAGCCGAAAGCCGAGATCGACGAGCTTGTCTGGGTCGATCCTGGAGCGTTACCAGACCTGCCATTCGCGCCGCTGACGCGAGATCATGTTCTGCCGCTGGCAGCAAGTTGTGCGCAATTCGGATTGTTTGGACAGATCGAAAGCGAATAGTATTTCGTCATGCCCGGCCATAGCCGTCCAAGGACGGCGTGCTTGGGCACGCCTTTGTGCCGGGCATCCACGTCTTGAATCATCTCGACACTGTGAGGCCTGGATGGCCCGGACAAGCCGGGCCATGACGATTGGAAAGGCTCGACGATGAATCCCCTCGACGGCGAAATTCGCGAAGGACGGCATCACCAGGCCGTGCGCGTCTATTACGAGGACACGGATTTTTCCGGCATCGTCTATCACGCGAGCTACCTGCGCTTCATGGAACGCGGGCGCACCAACTATCTGCGGCTGATCGGCGCCGATCATCGCGCGCTGTTCGAACAGGCCGAAAAGGAAGCGCCCGGTTTCGCCTTTGTCGTGCGTCATATGGGGATCGATTTCAAGAAGCCTGCCCGTATGGATGATGTCCTCACCATCGTGACGACACCGGAAGAGGTGAAGGGCGCTTCGGTCACCCTCAATCAGAAGGTGATGCGCGGCGAGGATCTTCTGGTGGAGGCACATGTGCAGGTCGCTTTCGTTTCCGGCGGGCGCGCCCGGCCGATCCCGAAGCCGCTGCGGGTGGCCATGAAGGCAGACCAGGAATCGGGCGGCGATGCCTGACGGCACGTGGTAACGTTCAAGACATGACGACCCGCAACTTTTCGATATTCGACACGGCGCTGGGTGCCTGCGGCATCGTCTGGACCGAGCGCGGCATTGCCGGTGTGCAGGTCCATGACGGGAGCGAACATGCGACCCGCGCGGGCTTGTTGCGCCGCTTCCCCGGTGCGCAGGAGGCGCCGCCTCCCGTGGACGTGCAACGCGCAATCGACGGAATCGTCGCATTGCTGCGTGGCGAGCAGCGAGACTTGAACGACGTGTCCATCGATGCCGAAGACCTGCCTGCCTTTAATCGCAAGGTCTATGACATCACCCGCGCGATCCCGCCCGGTGCCACGCTGACTTACGGCGAAATTGCCGAACGGCTGGGCGACAAACTGCTGGCACGCGACGTTGGTCAGGCGCTTGGGCAAAACCCGATCCCGTTGATCGTCCCGTGTCATCGCGTGCTGGCCGCCAGCGGCAAGACCGGTGGTTTCTCGGCCCCTGGAGGTGTCGCCAGCAAGCTGCGCCTGCTGACGATCGAAGGCGCGCAGCCCAATGGGCCGACACTGTTCGATCATTTACCTTTGGTCGCGAAACGCCGCCGGCGCTCGTGACGCCCGCATCGACGCCGCCTCCGCCGTAATGTAAAAGCGATTCACATGAGATGGGGCAAGCGTGGCCATGGGGCCCGCGGCTATCACCACGGCAACCTGAAGGAAGCCCTGGTGCGCGCCGCGCTCGAACTGATCGCCGAGAAGGGGCCGGCCGGCTTCACCTTTGCCGACGCCGCGCGCTGGGCGGGCGTGAGTCCGGCCGCGCCCTACCGGCATTACCGCGACCGCGATGCGCTGCTCGCCGACGTGGCGCGGCGCGGCTTCGAGCTCTTTGCAGCCGCGCTGGCGCAAGCCTGGGACGACGGCGGGCCGGATGTGATGACGGCATTCGACCGCCTCGGCAAAACCTATCTCGCCTTTGCCAAGCGCGAGCCGGCCTACTACTCGGCGATGTTCGAGGCCGGCGTGCCGCTCGACACCGACCGTGAATTGCGTGAGGCGAGCGAGAACGCTTTTGCGGTGTTGCGCGCAGCCGCAGAGAAACTGGTCATGCTGATGCCGCCGCAAGGACGCCCCCCGGCATTGATGGTTGCGCTACATGTCTGGGCGATGACGCACGGCATTGCGTCCCTGTTCGGTCGCGGTGACGCCGCACGGCGCACCTTGCCGATGCAGCCGGAGGAATTGCTGGAAGCCGCGGTGCTGATCTACCTGCGCGGGCTCGGCCTCAGCATGGCAGCGGCAAAGCGTCGCTGAAGCCAGCAGAAATCTCTGCCGCAGGACTGGCGTGGCGCCCACGGCTTCCCAATTTAATCTTCACGCTTCTTGACAGGGGCCTTGCACCGGCCTAGCTATGTAAATGTTATTTACATTCACGCGAGGCCGACAATGCCTATCACCGCGCAACTCGACGCTTTCGGAAAACCCGCCTGGATCGCGCTGATCGTCCTTGGCTTCATGGTCTGGTGGCCCGTTGGGCTTTCCGTCCTCGCTTTCACTATTGGGAGCGGAAGGATGGGATGCGGACACCAAGGCCATTGGCAGAACAAAATGGATCGCATGCAGCGCAAGATGGACTGGATGCGGTCCCGCGTGAGCGGCGGCCCATGGAACGCCACATGGAGTGCCCCATGGAATTATGCGCCGTCCAGCGGCAATCGCGCCTTCGACGAATACCGCACCGAGACACTCCGCCGTCTCGAAGACGAGCAGCGGGAATTCCGTGAGTTCCTCGACCGCCTGCGCGTCGCCAAAGACAAAACCGAGTTCGACGCGTTCATGGCCGAGCGCCGTAATCGGCCTTCGCCGGACACAGGCCAGACGCAGGGCTAAATTCTGTTACACGCCCGGCAAGGCCGCCCGAACAGGGCGGCCTTTGCGTTTGGGCGAAGTCCTTTTTTCGGTAACGACTCCTTAACCATAATCACGCTGGTATGGGTCGATAAGCCCGCTTCCGCGCCCAAGTTTGGCCAAGTTTCGCGGGGATTTCGTACGCCACCGTAACGGGACGAACGATTTTCGCGAGACATTCGGTCTTGGCTTGGCGCGTAGGGGGGCATCGTCGCGCGCGCTCGTTGATTTCGGATATTGCGCCGCGCCGGTTCGTCCGACGGAACCGGATTGAGCGGAAAGGACGTGCCCATGAATCCCGCCGACGTGGCACAGTCGGTGCTGCCGCTGACATCTTCCGACCTCTCGCTGTTCACGCTGTTCTGGAACGCCCATTGGGTCGTCAAAACAGTCATGATTGGGCTATTGGTCTGTTCAGTCTGGGTTTGGGCGATCGCGATCGACAAGACCGTGCTCTATACCCGTACACGCCGCGCAATGGACCGTTTCGAGCAGGCATTCTGGTCCGGCCAGTCGCTGGACGAGCTTTATCGAGCGTTATCGTCGCGTCCGGCACACTCGATGGCGGCATTGTTCGTGGCCGCAATGCGTGAATGGAAGCGCAGTTTCGAAGGCAGCAGCACACGCAGCTTCGCCGGGCTGCAGATGCGCATCGAAAAGGTCATGGAAGTCACGATTGCGCGCGAGGTCGAGCGGCTTGAAAAACGCCTCCTCGTGCTTGCCACGGTCGGTTCGGCGGGGCCATTTGTCGGGTTGTTTGGAACCGTTTGGGGCATCATGACGAGCTTCCAGTCGATCGCCGCCTCCAAGAATACGTCCCTGGCGGTGGTTGCCCCGGGCATCGCGGAAGCGCTCTTTGCGACCGCGCTCGGCCTTGTCGCCGCCATACCAGCGACCATTTTCTATAACAAGTTCGCGGCCGAAGTTAACCGACAGGCCCAGCGGCTGGAGGGGTTCGCCGACGAATTCGCCGCCATCCTGTCGCGCCAGATTGACGAGCGCGGGTAGGGGACCACCTCATGGCTGCCAATGCCGGCACGCCGGTTATCGGGAAACGCAGGCATCACCGCCGCGGGGTGATGAGTGAGATCAACGTCACCCCGATGGTCGACGTCATGCTCGTGCTGCTGATCATCTTTATGGTGTCGGCGCCGCTGCTCACGGTCGGCGTGCCGATTGACCTGCCGCAGAGTCAGGCCAAGAGCATCGAGCAGGACAAGGAACCCCTGACTATTTCCGTGAACGACAAGGGTCAGATTTTTCTGCAGAATAGCGAGATTACGGTGGAGGACCTGGTCCCCAAGATGCAGGCCGTAGCCCAGGCGCGTGGCGGCACCGAGGCTCGCGTTTACGTGCGTGGGGACAAGAAGGTCGATTACGGGACCATGATGCAGGTGATGGGACGGCTGTCATCGGCCGGGTTCCATCGGGTAGCCTTGGTCACTGAGTTCGAGCAGGGCGCGAAAGCGCGGTGATGAGAAAAGCGACAGCGATCTCGACCGGCCTGCACGCAGCGGTGCTGCTGTGGGCGACGCTGTCGTTTTCCGGAAAGACGTTCGAAGTCACGCCGGCGGAATCGCTGCCGGTCGACATGATCAGCGAGAAGGACTTCTCGCAGCTGACCAAAGGCGCAAAAGACGCGCCCAAGCTCGATATGCCGAAGCCTCTGGCGGAAAAGAAAGCCGAAGAGCCGCCGAAACCGGTTGAGGACTCGAAACCGAAAGTCACCGAAAAGAAAGAAGTGCAGGCCGCCAAGGAAATGGCGCAGCCGCCCGAGCCGCAGCCAGCCAAGCCCGATCCCATCGCGGAAAAGATCAAGCAGAAGGACGAGCCGAAACAGGAAACCAAGGTCGACCAGCCGTTGCCGCCGAAAAAGCCGCCGCCAAAGCCGCAGCCGAAATTCGACGCGGACAAGATCGCAGCGCTGCTCGACAAGCGTGATCCACAGCGCAATGCGGCGATGGGCACGGAACTCAACAACGTGGCTTCGCTGGGCGCGCCCGCCGGCATGGCAGCCCAACTGTCGCAGTCTGAAATCGATGCGCTGCGCGCCCGGTTAATGGCACTCTGGAGCCCGCCGGTCGGGGTGCAGGACCCGAACGAGCTGATCGTCAACATCACCGTCAAGCTTCGCCGCGATGGCCGGCTGGCGGCGCCGCCGTTTGCGCGCGTCAATGGCCGGAGCGTTGCCGCGATGGCGTCGCGTGACAGCGCGGTACGCGCAGTGCTGACCGGCCAGCCGTTCGACATGCTCAAGCCCGAGCACTATGACAACTGGAAAGAAATCGAGTTGACCTTCGACCCCAAAGACATGTTCCGGTCCAATTAAATTCGCCCATTGAAATGATTCACCCCAATAATCGTCCTGTTCTCCCGCTATCGCTCTCGCGCCGCCAGCTGCTCGCCGGGGCCGGCGCGCTCGCTATGCTCGGCTCCCGCCCCGCGAATGCGGTGCTCAAGCTCGACATCACACAGGGCAACGTGCAGCCGATGCCGATCGCGCTGCCCGACTTCATTTCCGACGCAGACACCGGCCGCAACGTCACCGCCGTTATCACCAATAACCTTCAGCGCAGCGGCCTGTTCGCGCCGGTCAGTCCGGCAGCCTTTATTGAAAAGATCACCAACAGCGATAACGTGCCGCGCTTTCCCGATTGGCGCGCGATCAATGCGCAGGCGCTGGTCACCGGCCGCATCACGCGCCAGGGCGACGGACGGCTGAAGGCCGAGTTCCGTCTCTGGGATGTGTTTGCCGGCCAGCAGCTCGACGGCAAACAATATTTTACGACCCCCGACAACTGGCGGCGCATCGCACACATTATTTCGGACGCGATCTATGAGCGCCTGACAGGCGAGAGAGGCTACTTCGACAGCCGGATCGTGTTTGTTGACGAGACCGGGCCGAAGGAGCGGCGCGTGAAGCGCCTTGCCATCATGGATCAGGACGGGGCCGGCGTCCGCTATCTGACGCGCGGCGATGATCTTGTGCTGACGCCGCGATTCAACCCGTCGACCCAAGAAATCACCTACATGTCGTACGGGCAGGGCGATCCGCGCGTCTATCTTCTCAACATCGAGACCGGACAGCGGGAGATCGTCGGCAACTTCCCGGGCATGACATTCGCCCCGAGATTCTCACCCGACGGCCAGCGCGTCATCATGAGCCTGCAGCAGGGTGGCAATGCCAACTTGTTTGTGATGGACCTGCGGTCGAAGCAGACCACGCGTCTCACCGATACGCCGGCGATTGACACCGCACCCTGTTATTCGCCCGATGGTAGTCGTATCTGCTTCGAGAGCGACCGTGGCGGCACGCAGCAGGTTTACGTCATGCCGGCGTCAGGCGGACCGGCAGCGCGCATCAGCTTTGGCGAGGGACATCACTCGACGCCGGTCTGGTCGCCACGCGGCGACTACATTGCGTTTACCGGACAGGCGCGGGGTAATTTCGCGATCGGCGTTCTCAAGCCCGACGGCTCTGGCGAGCGCCTGCTAACCGAAGGATTCCACAACGAGGGACCGACATTCGCGCCGAACGGACGCGTGCTGATGTTTTTCCGCGATGTCGGGCAGGGGCCCGCGCTTTACACAATCGACATCAGTGGCCGCAATGAATTGAAGGTTCCCACACCCAGCTACGCCTCGGATCCGGCCTGGTCGCCGCTTTTGTCGTAATGGTCGTAAACCGGCCTCATTTTCACTCTGTCTTAACCATGAGAAATGGTTTAAGGGGCTCCGACAGATTTATTGCGTCTGCGCAAGGTTCCATCAAGGTTGATGGAACGTTCGTTTAACGAACGACCTGCTAGACCCACGCGCATGCTCCGGTCGGTACGCGTGAAATAATGGAGGCACCGGAATGATCGATATGAAGAAGATGATGCACATCGCCCGGCTCGCTGCGGTTCTTGCCGCGGCTCTGACGATCTCAGCCTGTGCCAACAGGACGGGTGAGGATGCACAGGCGAATGCCGCAGGCCAGGCGACGCCCGGCAGTCAGCAGGATTTCGTCGTCAATGTCGGCGACCGCGTGTTTTTCGAGACCGACTCGACCGAGCTTACGCCGCAGTCGCGCGCGACGCTCGACAAGCAGGCGCAGTGGCTTACGACCTACAGCAATTACAGCCAGTTCACGATCGAGGGCCACGCCGACGAACGCGGCACGCGCGAGTACAATATCGCGCTCGGCGCACGGCGCGCGCAGGCTGTCCGTGACTATTTGACGTCACGCGGCATCCAGGCGCAGCGCATGCGGACCATTTCGTACGGCAAGGAGCGCCCGGTGGCAGTCTGCAACGACATCTCGTGCTGGTCGCAGAATCGCCGCGCCGTCACCGTACTGGGCGTGAGCTCGTAAGGGATCTGGCTCAAGCCTCAAGGGCCGTCGCCGGGTGTGGCGCGGCCGTCTACGCCATGTTTACGCGAAGGCGCGTGAACGATAGTGCCCGCGGGGCACGCCAGTCACAATTTCGACGCAGCGCGCCGTATGTTACCCAGAGTGGGCAAACGGCCGTTGCCGGTTTCATTTGACATGACACGTTTAAAACCAACATCCAAAACCGCGGGGCTTGCCGCCGCTTTTTCCCTGGTGCTGCTGGCCGGCTCTGCGCTGGCGCAGGAGGAGCGCGGGTCCGGCAATTTTCTCGACAACCTGTTCAGCCGCGGTGAGCCATCGGCGCAATCGCGCCAGTCAGCGCAGCCGGCTCCGTCGGGCAGGGCGGCGCAATCCGATCCGGGCGATCTTTCCGTCCGGCTCGATCGGATGGAAAACGCACTGCGTCAGCTCACCGGCACCATCGAGCAGCTTCAGTATCGCAACCAGCAGCTCGAAATGCAGATCCAGCAATTGGGGGCGAGGGGCGCAGGCGTGCCGCAACCGCAGGCCGCGCCCGCCGGTCCGGGGAATGCGCCGCCGCCGGCATCCAATACTGGGCGGCGCTCCGATGTTTTCGATCCGTCGCAAAATCCGGGTGCGCCAGGTGCGCCGCGAACGCTGGGCAATCAGGCGGCAATCGCCGCGCCCGAACGCATCCAGGACAATGCATCACCGGTCGGTGCCCCGGGCGGACGCGCAGCTGGTGCACCGCTCGATCTGTCGACGATGGCCGATAACGGTTCACCGCCGCCGCAGCAGGAGGCCGTGCCGCCCAGGGCGGTCGCTTCAGCCAGCGGCACGCCGGTGCCGGTATCACCGCCGACGCCAGCGTCGATGCCGCCGCCGCAAGTCCGGAATGTGGGCGCGGCCCCTGCAGGCGCGCAGCTTGCAACCTTGCCGCCGTCGGCCTCGCCGCAGGACGAATACGACATGGCGTACGGCTACGTGCTGCATAAGGATTATTCGCTCGCCGAACAGTCTTTCCGCGATTTCCTCAAGAAATATCCGAACGAGCGTCTGGTGCCCGAGGCGCAATATTGGCTCGGCGAGAGCCTGTTCCAGCAACAGCGCTACCGCGACGCTGCGGAATCGTTCCTGGGGGTTTCGACCAAGTTTGAGCGTACCGGCAAGGCGCCTGACGCCCTGCTGCGCCTCGGGCAGTCGCTCGCCGCGATGAACCAGAAGGAAGCCGCCTGCGCCACGCTGGCGGAAGTCGGACGCAAATATCCGCGCGCTTCGGCCGGCGTGAAGCGTGGCGTTGAGCAGGAACTCAAGCGTGCGCACTGCTGAGGCGGGGGTTGTCTCGGCATCGGAAGCAAAAACTCTTTTTTCCTGTCTGCAGACTTTTCCGGCGCTCGTGCTGGCGGTATCCGGCGGTCCAGATTCGACCGCGCTCATGCTGCTCGCCGCGCGCTGGCGGGATTCACTCGAGACTAAACCGAAGCTGGTCGCCGTCACGGTTGATCACGGCCTGCGCAAGGAAGCCAGACGCGAAGCCGCGGCCGTTGCGCGGCTTGCGCACAAACTCAAGATCGCGCACCGCACGCTGCGCTGGAACGGACGCAAGCCTGCGACGGGCTTGCAGGAGGCGGCGCGCGCCGCGCGCTACCGTTTGCTCGGGGACGCCGCGCGCAAGGCCGGAGCGGCGCACATCGTCACGGCGCACACGCTCGACGATCAAGCCGAAACAGTGCTGATCCGCATGACGCGCGGCAGCGGGGTCACCGGTCTGGGGGCGATGGCGCGATTGGCACCGCTGCCTTCAGGTGC
>DASYSQ010000171.1:0-19115 GCA_036003145.1 Pseudolabrys sp. | reverse complement strand
CCGAACCGAAGGGCGCGTTCCCACGTGTTACTCTCCCGTCTGCCGCTGCCGTATTGCTACGGCCGCTCGACTTGCATGTGTTAGGCCTGCCGCCAGCGTTCGCTCTGAGCCAGGATCAAACTCTCAAGTTGGATGAGATTTTTATCCCGGCAGGTCACGTTTGCGCATGACAACGTTTGGGACGTTGTCAATTGACGAGGTCCACCCACTGATCGACTCCACATTCGGGCGTGAGCCCGAATACGAAAATCGCTCAGCGATGTACCTTAAAACGTGTACCGCCGAAGTCTCTTCCAAAGCCGCCACCTACAAGAATTTCTTCCCGTAAGAAGGCGACCCGCAAGGACCCCGCCGTCCACGTTTCTCTTTCTTCCGATTCACTTTTCAAACAGCCCGGGAACCATGGCGGTCCCCACCCTCCGGTAAGCCGAAGAGCCGTCGAAGCCCGCGCATCCGAGAACCATCGGATACCGTTTCACTGTTCCAGTGAGGAGCTTCAGAGGCGCGCAATCGCGCCGTAAGCGGACGGCGCGCCGATCGGTGTATATAGGCGTCGCCCCACTTCATTGTCAACCAAAAACGCCCACCGTTATTGACCTGCAGCGGTAGCGCGGGACCCGCAGCTAAAAACTTCGGCGCCCAAAGAATAAACAATGCCTTAATCCATATCGCGCCGTACTGAGGCCATATTCCTGCGTCGTCCTAAGGGTCCTTTCGAGGGACGGAATCGCAACGGGGGCCTTCAGCCGCCGTCTATCAGGCCAGTAAGTCGGGTTCAGGTGCCGTCATTGACGGGCTATGGACCAACCGGCATCGTGCCGGCCACCGATTCACGCGGTCTGCCGACAGCATCTGGGGCTAGTTTGGTTGCGGCAAACCGACTTCGATCCGAGGCGCAGGGGACGGCGAGCTTGGACCAGACACGGTCGCGCGGCGCAATTCGATCACGACAAGCCGACGCCATTGAGCTCGGCAATGAGCCGCCCCTGTCTGTCGACGGGGGTTCGAGCGGCTTTGTCGATCGCCGTCGCGTATCGGTACAATGGCTTGCCGGCACGATCCTGACCGCGCTCAGCGGCGCTGCTCTCATGGGCGGCGCCGTTTTCACGTCGCTTGATGGTGAAGCCAACTTCGCGTCGTTGCCCGAACGGGTCGAAGTGGCGCTGCGCGGCGCTCTCGGTGGCAGCGAAAAAGGCGCGCACAAAAGCGATCGTCTGCCGACTGCCGAAGAACCCACATTTGCGCGCCAGGTGATCCGCGTCTCTACCATCAATCGTGTCGGCAACCACGAGGTCGTCCGCGTGCGTCCGTTCGTGCGCATCGCAGGCAATCTCTCGCTCACCGTTTCCGATCTTTCCGCCAATATCCCGCCCTTCAATCCGCAACGCCTGCTCGCCGAGGCGGCGCCGGGAAATAACACCACGGTCGAGGATGCCCCAGCTGCCGAGCCGGACGCCGAAGTTGCCTTCGTGATGCGCGACATGGCGCCGATCATGCCGAAACTCAAGATCGCGCTGCTGACGCCGGCCGACGAAGTCATGGCGCGCGTGCGCGAGGCCGCCGAGTGGAGCGACAAGGCCGCCAATCATTTGCCGGTGGCGGCGAATATCACGGGAATCAAGCTGGCTTATGCCGGTGACGGCACTGTCGACCCCTATGCCGGGTTCGAGGCGCGCATCGTCCCCGAGAACATTACGTTGCTGCCCAAGACCACGACCCAGACAACTGGCGGCAATGGCACCAACGAAAAACTGGTCGTGGCCAAGAAGGGTGAAAGCGTCGTCAGCATCCTGCGCGACCTCAGTGCGACGCCCGCCGACATCAGTGCCATCGCGCGCGTGCTTGGACCTCGCAGTTTCGACGGCGGCATCAGAGAAGGCCAGAAACTGCGTATCTTGATGGCCCAGGGCGTCGGCGGTCAGCAGCGACTGCAGCCAATCCGCGTGATCATTGCCAGCGATTCGGGAATCGATGCGGTGGTCGCGCTGGCCGATACCGGAAAATACGTTGCCGTCGACGTGAAAAATATCGAGACCGAAGTCGCTGAAAATTCGGAAGACAGTAACGACGAGAACGACACCTCCGGAGTACGCCTCTATCAAAGCGTCTATGAGACAGCGCTGCGCAACCGGATACCCCGTCCCATCGTCGACGACCTGATCCGTATTTACTCCTATGATGTCGATTTCCAGCGCAAAGTTCAGCCGGGCGACTCCTTCGAGGTGCTCTACGCCGGCGAAGAAGAGACGCCGGCCGCAGACAACCGCACCGACGTATTGTTTGCCACGCTGACCGTCGGCGGCGAGACCAAGAAATTCTACCGCTTCCAGTCGCCGGACGATGGCCTCGTCGACTACTACGACGAGACGGGCAAGAGCGCGAAGAAGTTTCTGGTGCGCAAACCGGTGCTCGCCGGGATCATGCGCTCAGGCTTCGGCCTGCGCCGCCACCCGATCCTCGGCTACACCAAGATGCACACCGGTGTGGACTGGGCCGCTCCGAGCGGCACGGCGATTTACGCCTCCGGCAACGGCGTCGTGGAGAAGGCCGGCCTGGAGTCGGGCTACGGCAAGTACATTCGTCTCCGCCATACCAATGGCTATGAGACCGCTTACGGCCACATGACCGCTTTTGCGCGCGGCATCGAAGAAGGCAGGCGCGTGCGGCAAGGCCAGGTGATCGGCTTTGTTGGCTCCACCGGTCTCTCGACAGGTTCGCATTTACACTACGAGATTTTGGTGAACGGCCGCTTCGTCGACCCGATGCGCATCAAATTGCCGCGCGGCCGCGTCCTCGAAGGTCCGATGCTCGCAGGTTTCGAACAGGAGCGCGAGCGGCTTGACGGCATCATGGCGCGCAAGCCCGCGCGGGTTGCGTCAAGCGGCGCGGCGGTGCGGTAGATCTGCTCTTCGGAAATCCTGGAACGTGTCATGGCTGGGCTTGTCCCGGCCATCCACGGCTTGCTTGTTGCTGCGCTGTAGAGACGTGGATGCCCGGCATAAAGCCGGGCATGACGGGAGAGAGGCAGGGCGTTTCAAATTCGTCATGGCCGGATTTGTCCCGGCCATGATGTTTACACGCGAGGCAGGAATGCAGCTTACGCCGCCTGCGCCAGCTTGCCATTGAACGTGAGACCAAGCTTGTCGCCTGAAATCGTGACTTTTTCTCCGTCCTTGATCGTGCCGGCGAGGATCATCTCGGCGAGCGGATCCTGAATGGATTTCTGGATCACGCGCTTGAGCGGCCGCGCGCCGTAGGCCGGATCCCAGCCCTTATCGGCCAGCCAGTCACGCCCGCTCGCATCGAGCTTGATGGTGACCTTGCGATCATCGAGAAGCTTTTGCAGCCGTGCGATCTGGATGTCGACGATCCGCCCCATCTCGGTTTTCTTGAGACGGTGGAACAGAATGATTTCGTCGATGCGGTTGAGGAATTCCGGCCGAAACGTCGCACGCACCACCGCCATCACCTGATCCTTGACCGCATCGGTATCCTGGCCTTCCGGCTGATTGACCAGGAAATCGGCGCCAAGGTTCGACGTCATCACGATGAGCGTGTTGCGGAAGTCGACGGTGTGGCCCTGCCCGTCGGTCAGCCGGCCATCGTCGAGCACCTGCAGGAGCACGTTGAAGACGTCGGGATGCGCCTTCTCGATCTCGTCGAACAAAATGACCTGGTAAGGCCGCCGCCGCACAGCTTCGGTAAGGGCGCCACCCTCCTCGTAGCCGACATAGCCCGGAGGCGCGCCGATCAGACGGGCGACCGCGTGCTTTTCCATGTATTCCGACATGTCGATGCGGATCAGCGCATTCTCATCGTCGAACAGGTATTCCGCCAGCGCCTTGGTCAGTTCGGTCTTGCCGACGCCTGTGGGACCCAGGAACATGAACGAGCCGATCGGCCGGTGCGGATCCTGCAAGCCGGCGCGCGCGCGGCGCACGGCGGTCGCCACCGCATGCACCGCTTCCTGCTGGCCGATGACGCGCCTGGCGAGCTCGTCTTCCATACGGAGAAGCTTTTCCTTCTCGCCCTCGAGCATTCTGTCGACGGGCACGCCGGTCCACCGCGACACGACCTGAGCCACGTGATCGGCGGTGACGGTTTCCTCGACCATCGCGCTCTTGGCTTCGGCGGCCTCGATCGTGTTCAGTTTTTTCTCCAGCTCCGGAATCTGGCCATAGGCCAGCTCACCGGCGCGCTGGAATTCACCGCGACGTTGCGCGTTGGCAAGTTCGGCGCGCAACTGATCGAGCTCGGTCTTGAGTTTCTGCGCGTCGGAGAGCTTTTCCTTTTCGGCCTTCCACCGGCTGGTGAGATCGGCCGATCGCTTTTCCAGTTCCTTCAATTCGCCTTCCAGACGCTTGAGGCGGTCTTTGGAGCCGCGGTCCGATTCTTTCTTCAGCGCTTCCTGTTCGATTTTCAAGCGCACGATTTCGCGGTCGATTGAATCAAGCTCTTCCGGCTTTGAGTCGACCTGCATTTTCAGCCGTGCCGCAGCCTCATCGATCAGGTCGATCGCCTTGTCCGGCAGGAAGCGATCGGTGATATAGCGATGCGACAACGTGGCGGCGGCGACGATTGCCGAATCGGAAATGCGCACGCCATGGTGTTGCTCATATTTGTCCTTCAAGCCGCGCAGAATCGAAATGGTGTCTTCCACGCTTGGCTCGGACACATAGACCGGCTGGAAGCGGCGGGCGAGCGCGGCATCTTTCTCGACATGCTTCTTGTATTCGTCGAGCGTCGTTGCGCCGATACAATGCAATTCGCCGCGCGCCAGCGCCGGCTTGAGCAGATTGGAAGCGTCCATCGCACCGTCCGCCTTGCCAGCGCCCACCAGCGTATGCATCTCGTCGATGAAAAGAATGATTCCGCCGTCGGAGGATGTGACCTCCTGCAGCACTGCCTTCAGCCGCTCTTCGAATTCACCGCGATATTTGGCGCCCGCGATCATTGCGCCGAGATCGAGCGCGAGCAGGCGCTTGTCCTGAAGGCTCTCCGGCACATCACCATTGACGATGCGCAGCGCGAGACCTTCGACGATCGCGGTCTTGCCGACCCCCGGCTCGCCGATCAGGACCGGGTTGTTCTTGGTCCGGCGCGACAGCACCTGAATGGTGCGGCGGATTTCCTCGTCGCGGCCGATCACGGGATCAAGCTTGCCGTCGCGCGCCACCTGCGTGAGATCGCGGGCATATTTCTTCAACGCGTCGTAAGCGTTCTCGGCCGAAGCGGAATCGGCGGTGCGGCCCTTGCGCAACGCATTGATGGCCGCATTCAGATTCTGCGGCGTGAGACCCGCCTTCGCGAGTATCTTTCCTGCTTCGCTGTCCTTCTCCAGCGACAGCGCGAGCAGCAACCGTTCGACAGTAACGAAACTGTCTCCGGCCTTCTCACCCGCTTTTTCGGCGGCGTCGAAAACGCGTGCCAGCGCCGGATCAAGATAGATCTGGCCGGCGCCGCCGCCGCTGATCTTCGGCCGCCTGGCGAGCGATGCTTCTACCGCCTGCAATGCCTGGCGGGATTGGCCGCCGGAGCGATCGATCAGCCCAGCCGCAAGGCCCTCGGGATCATCGAGCAGAACCTTGAGCAGGTGTTCGGTGGAAAATTGCTGGTGGCCTTCGCGCAAGGCCAGCGATTGGGCGGACTGCACGAACCCGCGCGCACGGTCGGTGAACTTCTCGAAATTCATGATCTCAACTCCCTCGGCCCATGACGGCACCGGAAACGGCGGGTCCCGTTTTGGCGGCCCGCTTCAGGCCTTATGTGGGTGACTTTAATCGCAGTTTGAAGAGCCGGATTGCCTGATATAGGTCAGCGTAAATGCTTTCCGGGACGGCTGTTAAGTGGCCGAAAAACAATGACATCTGGCCCCGCTGCGATCCGCGCCATTTACCGGTATCCGGTCAAAGGCCTGTCTCCGCAGGCGCTTGCGCAAACCGAGCTCTCGATCGGCCAGACGGTCCCGGCGGATCGGCTTTACGCCATCGAAAATGGGCCGTGCGGTTTCGACCCGGCGGCACCAGCCTATTTCCCCAAGCAGCGCTTTCTGATGCTCATGCGCAACGAGCAGCTCGCGGGACTACGCACAGACTTCGATCCAGCCAGTCACACCCTGACGATTGATTGGGAAGGTCGTCAGGCAGCCCGCGGCGACCTGCGCAGCAAGGACGGAAGGCTGGCAATCGAGGTCTTCTTCCGCCGCTTCATGCCGAAAGAGCTGCGCGGACCACCCAAAGTTCTCTTCGGCGCCGGCCACAGTTTCTCCGATGTGGCCAAAAAAGTGGTCTCGATCATCAATCTGGCTTCTGTTGCGGCCGTCGAGGCGGCCGCAGGCGCGCCGGTCAATCCGCTGCGTTTTCGCGGCAACTTGTATGTCGCCGGCTGGCCGGCCTGGCATGAATTCAGCCTTCTCGGCCATGTGCTGACCGTCGGCAAAGGTGCGCAACTCAAGGTCGTCAAACGTATCCAGCGCTGTGCCGCAACCGATGTTGACCCCGACACCGGCATCCGCGACCTGAGCATTCCGCGTACGCTGCTGCAGAATTTCGACCACACCGATTGTGGGGTCTACGCCGAGGTGACCGCGCCGGGCGCCATTGCGGTCGGCGATGCGGTCAGTACCGGACCACCATAAAAAAACGCCCCACTCTGGAGCGGGGCGTCATTGTTTCGCAAATCGTGACCGCGATCAGCCGCCGGGCAACACGTAGGCGTTGATGCGGCCGGCCGGATAGACCGACTCGGCAACCGTGTGATTGTGGTTGCCGGAAACGATGATGGGGTTGCCGTTCGGATCGACCCCGCTGACCACGCCAACATGGCCGCCGCCGCGGCGGCCCATCACGGCGATGGCGCCAACCTGCGGCCCGGAGACGCGGGTACCGTAACGCGCATAGGCGCTGGCGAGATTGCCGCCCCCGGCGTGGCCGGTGTGCTTGAGCACCATGTCCATGAACGCACCACACCACAGGCTGCCTCGTCCGGTGGGGTTCGTCCCGATGTATTTACGCGCTTCGCGGACCAGCGAATTGCTCGTCACACCGCCATACGCTGAATTCGAATGCGATTGCGCCTGCGCCCGGGCGTCAGCCAGCGATCGCCGGCTATGCCGGCGGCCCTGGACGACCGTCTCGCCGGCGGTGGCCGTTGCCAATGAATACCGCACGTCGCCTTCCGCCCCGGCCGTCTGCGGTTGAGCCGCAGCTTGCGAGGTCGGTGCAGCACGTTGCCCATGATGGTGGTGGACGGGTCCTGCGAAGGCTGAAGTTGCAAGAACCGCAACCGCCGCCGAACACAACAGAACTGCCGCCCGTCTTGATTTAATCTTCATCAGAGTAGTCCCCTTAGCTATACAAGCAAATGCGGCCGGAACAGATAGAAACAGGACCGGCCGCGACGTCCAAACGCCGTCCGCATATGTCAATTTCGGGATGAATGGAAGGTCATTTCGTGGAGTGCATAGCGGCTATTCGAAAAGTATACGCACGCCAAAGAAATTATACGATTCCGATTTTATCAATTACTTACAATGGAAAATATTTACTGTTTTAATGTCGATCTATACCTACGGCCAAAGAAGTTCTCTCCTGCGGCACAGTTAAAGCTGCAGTGCAGAAGTTCCATTCGCAAAACTAACGATGGGAGCGGCCAGGCCTCAGGCCCGCCGGCTGAGCAGAAAAACGGCTTGCTCGCCAAACAGGTTCCAGAACCACCAGGGTGCGTTGAGCCGGAGGGGTGAGCCCCAGGCATTCAGCGCCACCGCCTTCTCCATCTTGACCCCAATCTCCGTACAGAGCTGGCGGAAGTCCTTGATGGTGCAGTGATGGATATTGGGGGTGTCGTACCAGCTGAACGGCAGCATATCGGTGCTCGGCATATGACCTGCAAACAGCAGCTGGAGCCGCACCTGCCAGTGGCCGAAGTTCGGGAACGACACAATCGCATGACTTCCGATCCGGAGCATGTGCTCAAGCACAATGCGCGGGTGTCGCGTTGCCTGCAGCGTTTGCGACAGGATGACATAGTCGAAGGCGTCGTCCGGGTAGTCGCCGAGGTCCGTATCGGCGTCACCCTGAATGACGGCCAATCCCTTGGCGACGCACTCGTTAACGCCCTCGCGGGACAGTTCTATACCGCGGCCGTCCACGCCGCGGCTTTCGCTCAAGAGGCGCAGCAATTCGCCATCGCCGCACCCGACGTCGAGTACCTTTGCACCACGCTCGACCATCTCTGCGACCAGGACCAGGTCGACACGCGCGCCGCCCGGCGTACGCGCAATGCTTTCCACGGTCAGATCAGTATCGGCGGGCGATAGCCTTTTCATGGCTCAGCTCTTGGGGCTTAAACCGCGCGCCTTGCCGGCGCCGTCGAGGAAGCCGCGCACAATCGCAAAAAGTTCAGGCTCCTCGAGCAGGAAGGCATCATGGCCCTTGTCGGTGACGATTTCGGCGAACGACACCCGGGCACTCGACGCATTGAGCGCATGCACGATCGCCCGCGACTCCGAGGTCGGGAATAGCCAATCGCTTGTGAAGGACACCACACAGAAGCGGGTGGGCGTGCCCTTGAAGGCCCTGGCCAACACGCCGCCGTAGTCCGCGGCAAGATCGAAATAGTCCATGGCGCGCGTGAGATAGAGATAGGAATTGGCGTCGAATCTCTCGACGAACGAAATTCCCTGATGACGCAGATAGGATTCCACCTCGAAATCTGCGTCGAAAGAGAATGTGGGGTTTGCCCGGTCCTGAAATTTCCGGCCGAATTTCCGGTGCAAGGCGGCATCGGACAGATAGGTAATATGCGCGCCCATGCGCGCGACCGCGAGCCCGCGGCGCGGATTTGCACCCTCCAGAAGATAACGGCCGGCACGCCATTCCGGATCGGCCATAATTGCCTGCCGGCCGACCTCGTGGAATGCGATGTTTTGCGCCGAGTGACGCGTCGCGCACGCAATCGGCAACGCACAGAACACACGTCGCGGATAGCTCGCTGCCCATTGCAGTACCTGCATGCCGCCCATTGATCCGCCTGCGACCGCGAACAGCGACTCAATGCCGAGGTGATCGAGCAGCATGGCCTGTGCACGCACCATGTCGCGGATCGTGATGACCGGAAAGGCGAGGCCCCAAGGCTTGCCTGTCTGCGGATCGGTCGACGACGGGCCCGTTGTACCCATGCAGGCGCCGACCACATTCGGACAGATCACGAAATACCGCTCGGTGTCGATCGGCCTGCCGGGGCCGACCATTGTCTCCCACCAACCAGACTTCTTCGTCACCGGATGCACGCTCGCGACATGCTGGTCGCCAGTGAGCGCGTGACAAATGAGAACCGCGTTCGAGCGCGCAGCGTTGAGTGTCCCGTAGGTCTTGTAGGCAATCTGGAATGGGGTCAGTTCGACGCCGGCATCGAGCTTGAGTGGATTATCGGCGCCAAAATACGCCATCAGCGACTCGTGCGGCTGATCCGCTTCGCGCTGTGAATCGACAGCCTCCTGTGTGCTGGTCCGATTGGCTTCGCCCATATCAACCATGCGCTCCGGCGCGGGCACCCGTATCGCGGCCCGATTGGTAGCGGTTTAGTGTCAAGCTAGCAGATTACAGTCAACGTTTTCTTTGATTTCGGGGCTCGCCCCACCTATCAATGCCGCTATGGCGAAGCCACCCGAAGCACCCTCGCTGGCCGATCTGCGCAAGGAGATCGACCGTATCGATGAGGCGATGCACCAGCTTCTGATCGAGCGCGGCACAATCATTGACCGGCTGATCTCGGTCAAACGCAGCCAGGACACCGGAACGTCGGCATTCCGGCCAGCGCGTGAAGCGGAAATGATGCGCCGGCTGGTCAAACGCCATAAAGGGAGGTTGCCGCTTGACACTGTCGAGAGCATCTGGCGCGTCATCATCTCGACCTTCACATACGTGCAGGCCCCCTTCTCAGTTCATGCCGATCTGTCGGCCGGCGACGCGCTGATGCGCGATTCCGCCCGCTTTCATTTCGGCTTCACCGTGCCGTTTGTCCCGCATATGGGCGCCGCCGCCGTCGTTGCGGCAGTGTCGGCCTCCAAAGGCGATCTCGGCCTCGTGCCCGCCTTTGATATTGCCTCGGCGGGTGCCTGGTGGAGCGCACTCGAGTTCGACGCCGCCCCCAAGATCATTGCCCGCCTCCCATTCGTCGAACGGTCCGATCACCCCGCCGCTTTGCCGGTTTTCGTGATTTCCCGCGTTGCTGCCGACGCCATGGCAACGGAAGCCCCGGTATGGAGTGTGCGTGTCTCGGGGTGGGGCGCGGGCCCCGCAAAGGCGCTGTCCATGCTGACCGATTTTATTGCCGTACCGGATCAGGCATTCGATGGCGCTGCCCTGCTCGTGACTTTGTCCAAAGAAATGAGCCTTGAATCGGTCAGCGCGGCCTTGGTTAAGGCTGGCGCCACAGTGCGTTCGGCAGCACTCGTCGGGAGCCACGCAACCCGCTATACGGTTGCCGCCGACAAGGCCTGATCGTTCGGAATACCGATGATGACTGTGAATCGCCCGCAACCGCGACCCGGCGTGCTCACTATTGCCCCTTACGTTCCGGGCAAGAGCAGTGCGCCCGGCGTCGCCAAAGTGTTCAAGCTCTCCTCCAACGAGACACCGTTGGGGCCGAGTGCGGACGCTATCGCCGCCTATCGGACGGCCGGCGAGCACCTGGAAGATTATCCGGACGGTTCGGCGTCAGCCCTGCGTGACGCAATCGGCGCCGCCTTTGGCCTCGATCCCGATCGCATCGTCTGTGGCGCCGGCTCCGACGATCTGCTCAATCTGCTTGCGCGCGCCTTTCTCAGAGATGGCGACGAAGCGATCTATACGACGCACGGATTTCTGGTCTACCCAATCGCAATCATGGGTACCGGGGCAAAAGCAATTGCCGCGCCGGAAAAGGATTTTACCGCGAATGTGGACGCGATCCTCAGCGCGGTGACGCCAAAAACAAAAATGGTATTCCTGGCGAACCCGAACAATCCGACGGGAACGTATGTCCCGTTCGATGAAGTCAAGCGCCTGCAAAAGGGTCTGCCGGGTAACGTATTGCTCGTGCTTGACGCCGCCTACGCGGAATATGTGCAGCGCAACGACTACGAATCCGGCATCGAACTGGTCGCGACCACCGACAATGTGGTGATGACGCGTACCTTCTCGAAGATTTATGGGCTCGCTTCCCTGCGTCTCGGCTGGATGTACGGGCCCGCACACGTTGTCGATGCAGTCAATCGCATCCGTGGACCGTTTAACGTCAATGGTCCGGCAATCGGCGCAGGAATTGCGGCGATCCGCGATACCGCGCATGTGGATCGCGCCCGGGCGCACAACGCGCGTTGGCTGTCCTGGCTCATGGACGAGATCGGCAAGCTCGGGTTCCCGGTGACGCCGAGCGCAGCGAATTTTGTGCTCATCCACTTCCCGAAAACGCAGGGCCGTACCGCCCAAGACGCCGACGCTTTTCTGACCAGGCGCGGGCTCATCCTGCGCCAGGTGGGCGTTTACAAGCTGCCCAATGCGTTGCGGATGAGCGTCGGCACCGAAGAGGCCAACCGCCTCGTGGTGCAAGCGCTCAAGGAATTCCTGGGAAAGCCGGCATGAGCAAACCGGCCCCCTTGTTTAATCGCCTGGCCCTGATCGGGGTCGGATTGATCGGCTCCTCGATCGCGCGAGCGGCGCGTGCGCAAGGTGCAGTGCGCACGATCGTAGCCACGGCACGGTCCCCGCAGACGCGCCGGCGCGTCGCCGAGCTCGGTCTTGCCGATCAGGTCGTGGAAACCAGTGCCGCGGCGGCTGATGGCGCCGACCTCGTCATCATTTGCATCCCCGTCGGCGCTTGTGGTGCGGTCGCAAAGGAGATCGGTCCGCATCTCGCTGCCGGCGCCATCGTTTCGGACGTCGGTTCGGTGAAGGGCGCAATCGTGCGTGATATGGCCCCGCATCTGCCGAAGACCGTACACTTTGTACCGGCGCATCCCGTCGCGGGCACGGAATATTCGGGACCCGACGCCGGCTTTGCCGAGCTGTTTGTCAACCGGTGGTGCATTCTGACGCCGCCAGAGGGCACCGATCCGAAAGCCGTCGAGAAGCTTGCGGCGTTCTGGCGGCTGCTCGGGGCCAATGTCGATACAATGGCGCCTGACCATCACGATCTGGTGCTGGCCATTACGAGCCATCTGCCTCACTTGATCGCCTACACGATCGTCGGCACGGCCGATGAACTGCAGACGGTCACGCGCTCTGAAGTGCTGAAGTTTTCCGCCGGCGGTTTCCGCGATTTTACCCGCATCGCTGCATCCGACCCGACAATGTGGCGCGATGTGTTCCTTGCTAACAAGGACGCCGTCCTCGAAATGCTGGGCCGCTTCAATGAGGACGTTTCGGCGTTAACAAAAGCGATCCGTAAAGGCGACGGCGACGCGCTATTCGAACATTTCAAGCGTACCCGCGCCATCCGCAAGGGCATCGTCGACATCGGCCAGGACTCGCCGGCACCCGATTTCGGCCGTCCGCATCCGGATCTCCCGCACGAACCGCTGCCGAAGCCGTACGCGTCGGAAAAGGGCTAGAACAGCGCTGGTGTATTTCCGATCGGGATCGGTCCGAGGAACACCGCACCATCACTAAAACGCAGGGGCAGCGCCACCGCCCGCTTGCCTTCCAGCGTGGTCTGTTCGCCGAGCATGTTGATGCCGAGCGAAATATTGGCCCCGGCCTGCTGGCGCGCCACATCGCCGAGACCCGGAGCGAGCCGATCGAGCGCGCCGACAAGCTTGTCCATGCTCGGCGAAGCTTGCACGCGCTGTTGGATGCCCATTGCGGCCAGGAACTGATCGAGGCCCACTACGGTGACGCGCAATTGACCTTCAAGCCTTCCATTTTCATTTAGCGACAAGCTGCCCCCGCCGACCGCCAGAATGTCGCCCTGCTGTACGCGAGCCTGCGTGATATCGATGCGACCGCCCGCCGCCCGCATTTCGCGGAAACGCACGGACCAGGGTTTTGGGGAGAAATCGTTCAAGCCACGAAGCATGGTGGTGACGTTGGCATCCATTGGTTTTGCAGCGGCCGGGTGCAGGTCCGGTGCGGATGCCTGATCGAGCTGCAGCGCGATCTCGATCACCGGGTTGCTGGCGACGGACCCTTCCGCCAACCGGCCGTGAATCTCAATATGCTTCGCGCGCAAAAGGTTTTGCCTGTTGCCCTCCTTCATACGGTCGATTGCCGGCTGGTCGAGCACAAACGACGCGCGGCTGGGCGCAGCGGGCGTACCGCGCACGCTCGACTGGGCCAACTTCCAGTCGGCGATGAGGTCCGGCGGTTTCCCGGGCTCCCCAATGGTGAGCGGGCCGTGAAATTCGCTGATCAAAAGGCCGGGCTGATAGACTTGTGCCATCACCACCAGGGCACTGGTCTTGAGTTCAAGCGGCGGCTGGTTGCTGCGGAATTGAGCCGAGGCGTCGTCGCAGTTGACCTCGACACGGAACGGGAAGCCCCCGACCGTCTGCGAACCGCAGTTGTAAAGGCGCCCTGCCTTGGCCTCGCGCGCCCGCCACCCTTCAATCGTCTCCTGGGCCTTGCTCGCCGCGAATTTCCAGAAGCCGGTCCAGCCGGCGACCAGCGCGAACACGATGAAAAGCAGAATCGTGTAGCGAAGTCCGGTTCGGCGGCGCGATTGCAGGCTCGTTGGATCACGCATCGTCAATTCAAAACCTGCCGAATGCGGCGTTTCTGCGCCCGCGTGCAGGGGCGGAGTTGCACGGAAACCGCCGTCCTGTTAGGCGAACGCAAGTCGGCCCCCCAAAGCCGTGGTTTATTCCCTGCCACGATGAACGCACGATCCGATCAAAGCAACGAGGACTTCTGGGTCTTCGCCTATGGATCGCTGATGTGGCGGCCCGGATTTGACTTCCTTGAGCGGCGCAGCGCACGCCTTGTGGGCGCCCATCGCGCGCTGTGCGTCTATTCGTTCGTGCATCGCGGAACTCCGCAAAGACCCGGCCTGGTATTCGGACTGGATCGCGGCGGCAACTGCCGCGGCATCGCTTACCGGGTGGCCCCTGCCCGGCGCTCGAAAACAATCGAATACCTGCGCGCCCGCGAACAGGTAACCAAGGTCTATCGTGAGGCTTGGCGGCGGGTTTGGCTCGACGACGACCCGCAGGAAAGCGTGCATGCGCTGTGTTATGTCGTCGATCGGGGACATGGCCAATACGCTGGACGGCTGAGCCTCACGGAACAACTGCACTTCGCGCGACAGGGTCACGGCCGGTCGGGCGCCTGCCGCGACTACGTGCTCGCCACCGTCAAGGAATTGCAGAGGCTGGGTATCCGCGACACCGATCTGCACACATTGGCCACGCAGCTCAAAGGCAGCCATGGCTCGACGATGCCTTGAACCGATCCGGCTGAAACTCCCGGATTGGCCGCTGGATCAGCCTTTCATTTTGGCACGGCCTTCCGCAATCAGACGTGCCGTTGCACGTTCAATGTCATTCTGCACCCGTTCGAAAAACTCATCCTTGCCGAGTCCCGGCGGAATCGGATCGAGAATCTCCGCCACCACCGTTCCGGGAAAGCGCAGCAGCGATCGACGCGGCCAGAACAGACCCGAATTGAGCGCAATGGGAAGACAAGCAACGCCCTCTGCTGCATAGAGATGAGCGACCCCGATCTTGTAGCGAGGCTCGGCTCCGGCCGGCCGGCGCGTCCCTTCAGGAAAAATGATGAGCTGACGATTGTCCGCAAGTTCGATGCGGGCGCGCTCGATCATGTCGAGGAGGGCCTGCGAGCCGCCGCCGCGATGGACCGGCACCATACGACCCTTGATGGTCAGCCAGCCGAATATTGGAATCCATTGCAGCTCGCGCTTGAGAATGAACACCGGATTTTCGAGCAGCGGCAGCAGCGCAAACGTTTCCCACGCCGACTGGTGCTTGGAGGCGACGATAAGCGGTCCTTTCGGGATCTTGTCGCGGCCGCGAACTTCGCAGTCAATGCCGGCGACCGCGCGGAGCAACACCAGATTGATTCGGCCCCACGATTTGGCCACCCCGACAATGGCTCGATACGGCATGAAGAAGGTCGGCAGGCCGGCAACCAGATGGATGATCGTGTTCAGATAGAACAGAACGTTGAAGGCTATCGATCGGAACAGAATGGCCACTGGCGTCGCCCCTCTATATCGCGCCGTCAGGATCGAGGCGCATCCGCAGGAGCGCAAACAGATACTTCAGATATTCTCCAAGCAGCAGGCGCGCGGTATCGAAATTCGACCACCATGGCTCGGCCTTCACTTTTTCTGAAATCACCGGATAGGCAATCAAGGTGACGTCAGGGAGCTGATGAGCAAGCTCGGCCATGGCGCGAGGCATGTGCCAACTGGATGTTACGACGATCAAGGAATTGAAATTATGCCCGCGCGCCCAGCTCCTGGTCTCAAGCGCATTGCCGAACGTATTGAGGGCCGAGCGGTCGAGGTCAATACAGCAAGTGAAATACTTGGAATAGAGCGGCGTAATTCGCGCGATTTCGCGCGAGCTGGTCGCGCGATGCACGCCGGTAATCAGGAGCCGTTTGCCGCGCTCGGTCGCCAGCAATTCAATCGCATCGGGTATGCGGGCGGCGGCGCCGGTCAGGGCCACAATGCCATCCGCCTTGGTATCAAGCGTGACCTCCTCGTTCGCGATGCTCGCGACAAACCAGATGAACCCACCAGCGAGCAGTATGAGTCCCGTGGCCCCGGCGGCCATGGTCAAAAACCCAATCCAGCGAGCAAACCCGCCAAACATGTCAGTCGATCATTTCGAGCGTGTTGTTTACGGTATGCCTCGACGTCAAGGCAGTCACCCCTGCAATAAGTGCGACCTGAGCGAGCACGGCGGCGTATCCGATAAAGCCAATCGAGAATGAACCAAAGAGAGCCGACGCCTGGACTCCGCCCGCTGTGCCGTCAAACCACCGGCTGAGCACGCTGGCGAGCGCAAACAGAACAATGGCAGCACCACCGCCGATTGCCCCTCCCTGCAGGCCAAGGATCAGAAAATGGTGCTGAAAGTGCCGGGCGATAAATCCGTTTTTTGCACCGACAAAATGCAGGACCTCTATGACTGCCTTGTTCGTCGCCATCGCGCCGCGCGTGGCAAAAGTGACCGACAATATTGTTGCGGCGAACATTAAAACCAAAATGCAGATGCCCAAGGCGACCGCCGTGCCGGCCATCGTGCGCATGCGACCGATCCAGCTGCGATGATCATCGAGCACGGCACCCGGCACTTGCTCGGCCAGCAGACGCCTTAACTGCGCAAGATCAGGCGTGGCGTCCCGCGCGATCTTGACCACGATCAGGCGCGGAACAGGCAGTTCGTTGAGGGAGAGCCCACTGCCGAGCCACGGCTCGAGCAGCTTGAGTGAGTCCTCTTTTGAATAGGACTGCACCTCGACAATGCCGGCAAATGCGCGCGCAACGGAGGCTGCCTTGTCGACCAAGGCATCAAGATCACGACCAGGTGCCGGAACAATCTGGATGGTTACTTCCCGCGCAATATCGGATTGCCATTCGCCTGCGGCTTTGCTTACAAGCACGGCCGCACCGGTGGTCAACGACACGAGGAAGGTCATGATTGCAACGACCGCAACGAGTGCTCGACCGGAAATCGAATTGCGCGGCACCAGCGCCGTTTCGAAGCGCGGCAGCAGAGGTTCCACCGACTCGCGTATCGGCGCACCGAATCTGCCTATGCCGCTGTCCGTCATCGGAATTCCTCAGTCATAAATATGCAGCCGGCCGTCGTGCAAGACCAGCCGGCGCGCATCGTATTGATCCATGAGCGCGATGTCGTGGGTTGCAATGACTACCGACGTACCCGACTTGTTGAGCTCGATGAAGAGCCGCAGGAGTCGCTGCGCCAAAGTCGGGTCGACGTTCCCGGTTGGTTCATCGGCAAGCAGCAATTGCGGCCGCGCGATGACCGCCCGCGCGATCGCCGCGCGTTGTTTTTCGCCGCCCGATAACACGGGCGGCAGAGCCCACATCCGCTCACCAAGCCCGACCCAGTTAAGAAGCTCGATCACTTCGTCGCGGTAACTATCTTCAGGACGGCCCATCACGCGTAGTGGCAGCGCGACATTTTCGTATGTCGTCATGTGGTCGAGCAGACGAAAATCCTGAAATACGATGCCTATACGACGGCGCAATGTCGCCACGGCGTCGCGTGACAGCGTCGCCACGTCATGACCAAACTGGGTGATCAAACCTCGTGTCGGCCTCATCGACAGAAATAACAGCCGCAGCAGCGAGGTCTTGCCGGCGCCGGAAGGCCCGGTGAGGAATTGAAACGAATGGGGGTCGATGCGGAACGTGAGGTCGCGCAGGACCTCCGGCCCAAGCCCATAGCGTAAGCCCACATTCTCGAATCGGACCACCCAACCCCTCTCCGATCAATCTTCCAGTATTGCCCGCCGAATCAGTACCCCAGGCGCGACCTCCACGTCGTGCAGACAGCCCCCTGCCCGCACGGTCCGGAACTGGGCTTTTTACAGGATTATGACGACGTCACCATAGCAGCGGGGCCGGAAGTCACCAGTTTGTCCCATGAAGCGCGGGTTACCATGGTTTCCGATCCATTAACGGACGGCTGGTACGTTGGGACCTCCAACACACGCACCTATCCTATGCTGATTGTCTGTCCGAACTGCTCAACATCATACACGATCGAATCGGGCTCCCTGGGCTCGGCCGGCCGTACCGTCCGTTGCGCGCGCTGCAAGACGACCTGGTTCGCGGACACTTCGCCTGCCGAAATGACCGCCCTGGCGGACGGCGCGATTGACGAATCCGATGCGCACGAATCACCGGGCGTCATTCGACCGGATCGAGGGCCGGATCGCGCCGGGATCGACATGGACCCCGCCCAAGAAGGCGCAGTCGCTCCTGATGACCCAACGCCGGAACCCGCGGAGGGCCCGGCACCAATGCCGGCCGCTATTGCCGACGCACCATCCCTGGTGCCGGGGATCGAACCGGCATCCTCCGATCTCGCTGCGGGATCGGAGTCCGACGAAATCGAAAATTTCACCGCGCGCCGCAAGCGGCTGCAGGCCCGGCGAAGGCAAGTCCGGCGCTCGTCGCGCTGGACGGCGCTCATTCTTGTGTTGTTCGCCTTCAACGTCGCGCTGATTGGAGCGCGCAGCGAAGTCGTACGCTTTTTCCCGCAAACGGCTTCATTGTTCTCCGCCGTTGGGTTGCCGGTGAATTTGCGCAATTTGAAGTTCGAAAATATGCGGATTTCGAAGGAAGCGCAGGAGGGCCTGTCCTCTCTTGTCGTTGAGGGCACAATTGTCAGCATCGCCAATAAGCCAACAGAGGTCCCGCGCCTCCGGTTTGCCGCGCGGGATGACGCCGGACAGGAAGTTTACGCCTGGACTGCACTGCCGGGCCGCAGCATCCTCAGTCCTGGCGAGAAGCTGGACTTCCGCAGCCGCTTTGTCTCACCGCCGGAAAATGCCGTCGATGTGATGGTCCGCTTTTCGAACGGACAGGATACAGCCCCCGGAGCGAAGTAAGGCAATGGCGAGAATTCTCATTGCCGAGGACGATGACATCCTCCGGGCTTTTGTCGTGCGCGCGCTTGATGGCGATGGCCACGACCTCACCGAAGCCGTGGATGGCGCCACCGCCCTTGCTGCGCTTAGTTCATTCAATGGCGAATTCGATTTGCTTCTGAGCGACGTAAAGATGCCGGGGATGGATGGCATCGAACTCGCACTCGCGACGGGCCGGCGACACCCGGACGTCGCGATCATGCTGATGACTGGCTACGCAGATCAGCGCGAACGCGCGTACGGCCTCGATGCGCTCGTGCACGATGTGATCAGCAAGCCGTTTTCTGTCGATCAAATCACCCGCGTGGTGCGCGACGCACTGGTTCAGCGCAACTAGCCCCTGACTTCGGATCAGAAATCCTTGAGCAACCGCTCGATGTAGTCGAGCTCGAGCTGCGGACGGAAACTTTCGCCGAAGCGCTTTCGCAGCTCCTCGAGAATGCGGCGTGCGCGCTGAGCGTCGATCTCGCCGGGCACTTTGACGGTAAG
>DASYSQ010000170.1:0-2726 GCA_036003145.1 Pseudolabrys sp. | reverse complement strand
TTCTTTTAGCTGATTGCCTCCCGGCGATGGAAGAATGCATCGGCTGATTGGCAGTGGGTTGCTGTCTTGCAGATGACGGTTGACGCTGCTGCCATCTTATCCGGCGATGGAACGATGAAGCGCGCTCATCTGCCAACATTTGCCGCCATCGCTGGGGCGACCTTCGGCGGCGCGACAACGACGCCCGCGTCTGGATGTCCGCTTATAGTCGGATAGTGTTGCAAAACTCTGGTTGAGACTGCGGTTGGACCGTGATTCCGTGGATCAGCACTGCGATTCGCAGGGAGCGGTCGATGATGGGGCGGCGAGAGCGCGGACAGGGTCAATTCTTCTACAGGTTTGATCTCGACAAGGTGGTACCGACGGATCATTTGGTCAGGCAGATTGACGGCGTTCTCGATCTGGATTGGGTACACAAGGAGCTTGCGCCCTATTACTCGCATACGGGTCGGCCTTCGATCGATCCGGTGCTGGTGATCCGGATGCTGCTTGTGGGCTACGTGTTTGCGATCCGCTCGGAGCGGCAGCTGTGCTCCGAGGTACGGATCAATCTGGCCTATCGGTGGTTTTGCAAGCTCGGCATTGAGGATGGGATACCCAACCATTCGGTGTTCAGCCGTGCCCGGCACGAGCGTTTTCGCCAGAGCGACACGTTACGTCGGGTATTTGAGGACGTGGTGTCGAAGTGTATTGCGGCCGGCCTGGTCGGCGGCGAGGGATTTTCGATCGATGCGAGCCTGATCAAGGCTGACGCAGGCAGGAAGCAGCGAGTGCCTGGCGATGAGCCCATTGCCTGGCCGCGGGCCGAGGAGGCTTCGCGCGCGGTTCGCGAGTACCTTGCTGCCCTCGATGCCGCTGACCATGACGAGGAGATCGGCGGTGACGACGACGGTTCAAGTCGTGGCGGCAAAAGACGCAAGCCGCCAAAACAGGTCTCGCTGACTGATCCGCAGGCGGCATGGATTGCAAGGAAGAACACCGATCCATTTTTTGCTTATGACGCCAACTATCTCATCGACAACAAAGCCGGGATCATCGTTGACGCCGAGGGCACGCGGGCCAATCGCATAGCCGAGATTGCTGTCACCGAGACGATGATCGAGCGCGTCAAGGACCGCTTCGACCTTCAGCCGCGGCGGTTGGCAGGTGACACGGTTTATGGCGCGGTCAGGCTGCTCAAGTGGTTGGTGGACCATCGGATCGCACCGCACATCCCGGTCTGGGACAAGTCGGCACGCTCCGATGGCACCTTCAGCCGGGCCGAGTTCGTCTTCGACCGATCGCGCAATGTCTACATCTGCCCAAAGGGAAGGCTGCTACACACCACCGGAACAGTCATCGACGGCCATACGCTTCGCTATCGTGCCTCAAAGCGCGATTGCGATGTCTGCGCATTCAAAATGCGGTGCTGCCCCCACACGCCTTCGCGGTGGATTCCTCGCGACCTTCATGAGGACGCCCGCGATGTCGCTCGCGCACTGGCCAAAACCGAGGCTTTCGAACAATCGCGCCGGGAGCGCAAAAAGGTCGAGATGTGTTTTGCTCACATGAAACGAATCTTCAAGCTCGACCGGCTGCGACTGCGAGGCTTAAGCGGAGCCAAAGACGAGGTGCTACTAACCGCAATCGCTCAAAACCTGCGGCGCCTCGTCAAGTTCCTCTGCCGTCCGCCGCCATCGGCCGCACTCACCTGTGTGGCCTAGCTGGGCGGCAGCAGCAGGTAACACCGTCAGCCGCTCTCAGCTCATAGCGCGGACGCCTGACCAAAACACAAAAGCCCGGCTCAGCCGCAAAGTCACTCAAGTTTTGCAACGCTATCCCCCTGGAAGCGGACATCACTAGATTAGCCCTTTCTCCAGGTCCGCTGCGGAGCGTGAAAACCTGGTTGCGCTACTTCTGGGCTATGTTCTTAGGTCGATGGCGTGCGCGGCGGCAGGAGGCTCACATGCGCGGCGGCGACCTGCCAGCCGACCGCCGTGCGCAGCCAGACGTGGCTTTGCCGGCCGCTTGCTGTCGCGCCGACCCGCTGGAACTCGGTGTTGACGGTCGCCGTGTCACGGCCATAGGTCGTAATCACCGTGTTCATCAGCCGACGCGTCAGATCGATCAGGGGGCGTCCGCTGCGGAATGCGGCGATCGCGTCGTAGCCGTAGAGATTTTCGCCGATGCCATAGCGCAAAGTGTGCGGGCTTTGCCAAAACAGCGCGTCCAGTTCGGCGACGTCATTGGCGATCAGCGCGCGCTCGTAGCGCATGAAGGCTTCGGTGACTTCGGCGACAATTTCGGGAATGTGCGAAACCGCAGCGCCAAGCGCTTCCGCCGCGGCGGCGACGCGCAGCGCTAGGTCCTCGCGCCAAGGCGCTGCAACGATCTGTACGCCGAGCGGAAGCGGCCCGCTCCCAACGACTGGCGCTGCGACGACCGGAAGTCCGGCGAAGGAAAGCGGCTGCGTGTACACGCCGAGATGGCCCGCGGCCTGCAGCTTCTGTCCGCCGATTTCAATGAAAGCCTGGCCGATCGGAAACGCCGGATAGGGAGTGACCGGCGCGAGGATGACATCGACGGTGCGGAAAAGCGCGGCAAGCTCGCGGCAGTACCAGCGCCGAAAGCGTTGCGCGTGCGCGTACCAGGCACCCGGCACCAGCGCGCCGGCAAGGAAGCGTGCGCGGGTCTTCGGGTCGAACTCCGCGGCCCTCGTGCGCAGCGCCGGCAGATGCAGCTCAGCA
>DASYSQ010000169.1:0-5827 GCA_036003145.1 Pseudolabrys sp. | reverse complement strand
GCAAAGCGCGCCGCGCTTTCTCGACGTCGCGCACGGCAACAGCGGCGAGTGTGAGGCCCGGCACGCCAGCGATCAGGCGTTTTGCGACTTCGAGGCCGACCGCGCCGAGGCCGGCAAGCCCAACGCGCAATGGTGGTTTGTCTTTCATCGCCGTCACTTCTTGCGTCCGGAAAAATTGGCTTTGCGCTTTTCCATAAAGGCCCGCACGCCCTCAGCATAGTCTGGCGTCAGACTTGCGGCGCGCTGGAAATCCTGCTCGAGATCGAGCTGAGCGTCGAGCGTGTTTGTCGCAGATGCGTTGAGTGCACGTTTGATCAGCGCCAGACCTTGCGTCGGCGCCAGCGCGAAGTGTTCGCAGATCCGTGTCGCTTCGTGCATCAGGACTTCATCTTCCACCGCGCGCCAGATCAGACCCCAGCTGGCTGCCTTCTCGGCCGTCAAGTCCTGGGCGAGCAGCGCAAGGCCTCGCGCCCGTGCATCGCCGACAAGACGCGGCAGAAACCAGGTGCCGCCCGAATCCGGCACCAGGCCGACGCGCGCGAAAGATTGGATAAACGTCGCCTTCAGGCTGGCAATGACGATATCGCAGGCGAGCGCAATGTTGCATCCGGCGCCGGCGGCGACGCCGTTGACCGCGGCGACGACAGGAAAGGGGAGGGCGCGTAGCTTGCGTACCAGCGGATTATAGTGTGCCTCCAGAGCACCGCCGAGGACGACGGTCTCCCCCGGTTTGGCAAGCCGGTCGCTCAAATCCTGGCCAGTGCAAAAGCCGCGGCCCGCACCCGTGATCAGCAAGGCGCGACAGCCCTCGTCGGCTTCGGCATCCTCAATTGCCTCTCGCAGAGCTTGATGCATTGCCTCGTTGAATGCATTGAGCTTGTCCGGCCGATTGAGGGTGATGACGCGATAACCGGTGCGCGTTTCGGAAAGAATAGGGGTTTCGCTCGTCATGATTTGAGGAATCGGTCCAGCGAGCCAATTTCTTTCTTTTCCCCGTCGACATCGTCGGCAAGACGCTCGTAGAGACGGGCCGCGGCGGTCAGCATGTCGTGCTCGGCGTGCTCTTCACCGACGAAAGACGCGATCTCGTCGAGCTCAGCCACCCAGCGGTAGGCCTTGGAATACATGGATGGTACCTGGTTCGAAAGATAGCGCAGCAGGTCCGGCCGGCTGTCGGCAAGCTCGGCCTTGAGCGCCGCGGCCGAGCCACCGCGCGCTGCCGCGAGCATCATGGCGGCACCGAGCGCAGTAAAGCCCTTGGTGATCCCGGCATAGGACATCTTCAACGCCGACGCCGCAGTAAGCGGGCCCTCGAGCACGCGCACGATTAACCCGTAATCATTGAGTCTGGCGAAGTCTTTGGCCGACGGGCCAGAAGCATAAATCCTGGTGTTCGTGCTGCCCGGCTTTGGCGGCGGGCCGATGATGCCGGCGCCCACGAAGGGGCACCCGGTCGCGGCGATCACATCCGCTATTTTCAACATCGTCGGCGGGCTGACCGCGTTGCACTCCACATAGGCCGGTTTCTTGTTGGCGGCGGTGAGCACAGGGGCGAGTCGGCGGGCGAGTGCCACTGCATCGCCCGGCGGCACGATCGAGAGCAGGAAATCGGCTTCTGCGAGCGCGCGGTCTTCGACCGGCTGCATGCCGGCTTCGCGAGCGCGTTTTGCGCTCGCCTCGGTGCGGCCAGCGAGTGAAGTGAGCACAGTTACCTTGTGTTCGGTGAGGCGCTGGCCAATGCCGGCGCCCATGCTGCCTGGCGCGATGATGGCAACGCTCGGTGTCATGAGCCGGTTACCCCGCCGTCGAGATTGATGCTCTGGCCGGTCACAAAAGACGATGCCTCGGAGGCCAGAAACAGCACGGCGCCGACCAGATCCTCCGGTACTTCCGCGCGCGGCACGCATTGCATGGCAATAATACTCTCCTTCTGCGCTGGCGTTACCGTCTTGCGTTCAATCTCGGTGAAGGTCGCGCCCGGCAGAATGGCGTTCACCGTAATGCCGTCTGCTCCAAGTTCGCGCGCCATCGACAGGCTCATGCTTGCGAGCGCGCCTTTGGTGGCAACGTAGTGCAGATAATTTGGCCGTCCCAGGCGCACCGCGCCTGAGGCGACATTGATGATGCGGCCCCATTCCGCCCGCCGCATTGCGGGTAACACTGCGCGCGCACAAAGAAATGGACCGGTGAGGTTGACGCGCAGGACCCTCTCCCATTCTTCCAGGGGAATCTGGTCGAAGGGACGCATCTCCAGCACGGAGAAAATCCCCGCGTTGTTGATCAAGATGTCGATGCGGCCGTATTCGTCCTCGACCATCTCGATCATTGCCTTGATTGATGCAGGATCGGCGACGTCGGTGGTGACCGCCAGCGCCTCGCCGCCAGCCTTCATGATTTCCTCGGAGACCGCGGCGGCCGTTTTTTCATTCACTTCGGCGATGATGGCTCGCGCGCCGGCCATCGCAAAGGATTTCGCGAACACGCGGCCGATACCCTGCCCGGCGCCGGTGACGATGACGACGCGATCTTTGAGGCCCGGGAATACGATGTTCTGCAAGTCGGCGCTCATGCTGCGCCCCGCTCCAGCAGCGGCAATTGTTCAAGCGCTGCGCGCCCATCCCATGGCGTCCACCATGGCTTCAGGCCGAGGTCACTGGCAATGATGCCGGCGCTGATGTAGCCGGCACCGCCGGAAATCGCCCCGCCGGGGTGGCCTGCGGAGCCCGCGCTGTACAGGTTCGGGATCGGCGAGCGATACCCGAAGTGATTGTACATGACTTGTTCGGCGTTGAAGGCACCCATGAAAATATCGCCGCCGCGCATATTGATCATCTCCTCCACATATTCGCGGCCGGTGTAGACGTAGCGCCCGAGAATGTTCTTGCCCGTCATGTTTGGGCAGTAGCGGGCGAAGCATTCGATGATCTTGTCGGAGAATTCGTCCTTGAAACTTTCGTAACTCCTTCCGCCGAGATCGGGATCGAGCGGCATCACGTGCCAGCAATATGTCGTGTGTTTTCCGGGCGGCGCCTGTGTCGGGTCGAGCAGGCTCAAGGGTCCCGAGCCAAATTGCACGATCTTCGGCACGCGGCCCGCCTGCACATCCTGATGCGCGGAAAACAAGTCCTCCATCGTCTCGGCGCCGATGCTCCATTTCAGCGAGCGGTTGATGTTGGGATCGAATTTTTCCGCGGAGAAACGTGGACTTTCATTGAGCGCCAGATGCAGGCCGAACAGGCTCCATGCCGTGTACTGGAATCCGTCCAGCTTCTTCAGGAACGCGGCGGGCAATTGCTCGCGTCCGACCATGCCTTCAAATGTCTGGTGCACGTCGAGGGTGGAAGCGATGAACTGCCTGGCGCGCACAGTACGGCCGTCGGCCAATTCAATCCCGGTGGCGTGGCCATTCTCGATGACGATGTGGTCGATATTGACCTGCGGCTGAAAAGTGCCGCCGGCGGCTATGAAGGCCTCCATCAGGCCGCGCGCCAGATTGAATGAACCGCCCTGGCAGATCTGGTAGCCACTTTCGAGATCGAAAGCACGGATCACGGAACCCATCGGTGACGACTTCGACAGCGTATCGACGAGCCAGGTCCCGAAGAGGGACACCTTGAACAGAAATAAGAGGCGTACATGCTCGTTCTCGAACAGTTCGCGTACGACATCGAGCGGCTGACGGTTGGAAACTTCCAGGAATTCGCGGCCAAGCGCCGTACGCGACAACAGCGATTCGCGCTCGTCTTTTGACAATGGCTCGGCGTAGCGTTCGGGCAGGAAAATCTGCGCGGTGATTTTTTCCGCCTTGTGGTTCCATTCACGGAACGTCGCAGCATCTTTTTTCGAGAAACGCGCAATATTGGCGACCGATTCTTCCAGATCGCGGCCAAGCACCAGTGCGGAACCATCCTGATGCGCCTGGCCAAATTCATAGCGCGGCGTGATGTAAGTCACGCGCGCGCCAAGATTCAGATCCTTGAACCACGGCGTTTCGCTGATATGGAAATGATTGATCGAGTGCAGATTGTGATGGAAGCCTGGCAGCGTCACCTCTCGTGTGCACAATCCGCCGCCATAGGCCAGACGCCGCTCCACCAGCAAAATGTCGAGGCCGGCGCGGGCAAGATAGCTGCCGAGGATCAGCCCGTGGTGGCCGGCGCCGATGATGATGCCGTCATAGGCTTTTTCGAGCGCCTTCGACAAAGGTTGAACGTCCTGTCAGCGGGCCCAAGGTCGGGTGCCCGTGCCGCTAGACTGCCGGGGGGGCGCTGCGCCGGTCAATGGCCGCTGCTGCATGGCCGGCGAGCCGGAAATAGCTGCGATATCGAATTTTACCGCGATGCGTGCAGCCAGAAATATAGTTCGCTGCGGCAACGGTGGACCTTTTGGCGTATCTGCCGGTACATTAGACTATCAAGAAGGATTAGGGCCTAAAGGCCCCTGGGAGGATGACATGCGTAACGCACTCTTGGCCGCAAGCGCCGCTCTGCTGCTGGCAGCGGGCCCCGCTTCGGCTCAGCAAAAATCCATAAAGATCGGCTTCATCAGCACATTCAGTGGCCCGGTGGCCGTCATCGGCAACGACATGCGCAATTCGTTCGAGCTCGCGCTCGACCACATGGGCCGCAAGATGGGCGGCCTGCCGGTCGAGGTGATTTACGAGGACGACGGTTTCAAGCCGGAAGTCGGCAAACAGAAAACCGACAAGCTGATCGAGTCGGACAAGGTCGATTTCATCGTCGGCTATATCTGGTCGAACGTACTGCTGGCCTCGATGAAGTCCGCCGTCGACTCCAAGACCTTCCTGATCACGTCGAATGCCGGCCCGCACCAGATCGCTGGCGAACAGTGCTCGCCGTACATCTTCTCGACCTCGTGGCAGAACGACCAGACGCCGCAGGCCATGGGCCACTACATGAACCAGAAAGGCGTGAAGACCGCATTTCTGATCGGTCCGAACTATGCGGCGGGCAAGGATATGCTGGGCGGCGTGGCGTCCACGTTCAAAGGCAAGATTGTGGGGCAGGAACTGACCAAGTGGCCCGACCAACTCGACTTCTCTGCCGAGCTCGCGAAAGCCAAGGCGGAAAAGCCGGATGCGATCTTTGTGTTTTATCCGGGCAAGGCGGGCGTGCAGTTCTTGACCCAGTACGCGCAGTCCGGTCTCAAGGATCAGATTCCGCTCTACACCGCATTCACCATTGATGAGCTTTCGCTACCGTTGCAGAAAGATCTCGCGCTTGGCGTACCGGGTGCGCAGGAATGGGTGAACGACCTGCCGAACGAGGCGAACAAGAAGTTCGTTGCCGACTACCTCAAGAAATACCCGGGACTGCGTCCGTCGTTCTATGGGGCGCAGACCTATGACGCGGCAAATTTGGTCGCATCAGCGGTTGCCGCGACCAAGGGCAACCTTTCCGACAAGGTAGCGGTGCAGAAAGCCATGGAGAAAGCCGATTTCAAATCGGTGCGGGGAAAATTCAAATTCAATACCAACCACATCCCGATCCAGAACTTCTATTTGCAGGAGCCGGTGAAGGATCAAAACGGCAACTACGTGCTCAAGACGGTCGCGACGATCGTGGAGGACAACCAGGATCGTTTCGTCACTCAATGCCATATGAAGTGATTCTGCGCTGTCGCGTGACGGCGGCGGCGCATTGAACGCTGCCGCCGTTTGCTTATCGGCCTGCCAATATCCGCGATCGGCGTGTTATGACGCTTTTCATCGAGCAATGCCTGAACGGGCTTCAATTCGGCCTGCTGCTGTTCCTGCTGGCGGCCGGGCTGACACTCGTGTTCGGCATCATGGATTTGGTGAACCTCG
>DASYSQ010000168.1:0-2475 GCA_036003145.1 Pseudolabrys sp. | reverse complement strand
TTCATGACACCTGCCCGGAGCTATTTTTTCCGCCGCTGAAGCATTTCCCGATGCGCTGACCCAATCGATGTCATTGCCCGGCTTGACCCACGGGTGTCCGGCACGATCTGTGCTTGATGAAGTGCACGGCATTGATTCTACTCGGTTCCAGTTGGTTGCGAATCATCTGGACACGAAAGGATCGACACCGTGCCGCACCAGAATATCGTTTTTCATGGCGTTCTGAAGCATATTCCGTGGGCGACTTTCGATCGGCTGGTGACGGAGCACAATGCCGATTGGGATGAGCGCGTGGTGAAGACCAGGGCGCATCTGATCGCGATGCTGCTGGCGCAATTTTGCGGGGCGCGCAGTCTGCGCGAGATCGAAACCAACCTGAAAAGCCACGCCGGCAAGCTCTATCATCTCGGCGGCGACACGGTATCGCGGTCGGCGCTGTCGAGCGCGAACGCGTCGCGTCCCGCGGCGTTGTTCGCAGACTTGCTTGCGGCCCTGATGAAATCGTTGCAGGCCGGCTACCGACGCAAAATCGGCGATTGCGTCCGTCTGATCGATTCGACCAGCGTGCCGCTGAGCAATCTGAGCGGCCATTGGGCGACGTTTTCGGCAGGCGTGTGCGGCGCCAAAGCGCACATCGTCTACGATCCCGATGCCGACCAGCCGCTCTATCTCATGGTGACGCCTTCCAACGTCAACGACATCACGGCCGCCAAGCAGATGCCCATCGAGGCGGGCGCGACCTATGTTTTCGACCTCGGCTACTACGACTACGGCTGGTGGGCGATGCTCGACCAGGCGGGCTGCCGGATCGTCACGCGGCTCAAATCCAACACCCCCTTCAAGATCGTGGAGGATCGGCCGGTGGCGCCTCAGTCCTCGATCCTGAGCGATCGGACCGGATACCTCCCCGAGCGGCTCGCCGCGTCGCGCCGCAACCCGATGCCGGGTCTGGTGCGCGAAGTTCGGGTCGTGATCGAGACCGGCAAGGTGCTGCGCATCTTCACCAATGATCTGACCGCGAGCGCACAGGAAATCGCCGACCTGTACAAGCGTCGGTGGGCCATCGAACTGTTCTTTCGATGGGTCAAGCAGACGCTCAAAATCGGCCACTTCTTCGGAACCTCGGAAAACGCCGTCCGCATTCAGATCGCGATCGCGCTGATCGCCTTCGTGCTGCTGCGCCTGGCCCACGACGCCGACAAGATCGTCGCCAGCCCGCTCGCCTTTGCCAGGCTCATCCGAACCAACCTGATGCAGCGGCGGCCGATCGCCGAACTTCTCAAACCCCCGCCGAAGCTGGAGCCGAAACAGCCCACATTCGACTTCGAACCCTACGCGACCCGTGAGGCACGACGCCGACGCGATGCGCGCGCCGCCCTCAACACTTCGGTCCCAATGCAAGAGGCAGCATGATAAGCACAAACCGTGCCGGACAGCCGTGGGCTTGACCGGGCAATCCAGTACTCTCGGTCTGTGTGTACTGGATCGCCCGGTCAAGCCGGGCGATGACAGCACGGTGTTGGTCGACCTAAACAAAATATTTCATCTCGTGCAGGCGGGGAGCACGCGGGCGCTTTGCGCCGCCGTCATTCGCTCGGCGCGCACGACATGATCTCGTTGTCGGGCTACAATCGTGCGCAATTTGATCGTTCCAAAACGGTGTGTAGATGCTGACGCGCGAGCAGAACGAACTGATGACCCGCACCGGCCCGGGAACGCCTATGGGAAACCTGTTGCGCCGATACTGGATTCCCGTCCTCCTCGGCGAGGAGTTGCCGGAAAACGATTGCCCGCCGGTGCGCGTGAAGCTGCTTTCCGAGCGCCTGCTCGCCTGGCGCGATACGAGTGGCCGTTATGCGCTGACCGATGAATTCTGTGCGCATCGCGGCGTTTCGCTGTGGTTCGGTCGAAACGAGGCGAACGGCCTGCGTTGCCCCTATCACGGCTGGAAATACGACGTGACCGGCCAATGCGTGGAGGTGCCGTCGGAGCCGGAGCAGAGCGGCTTCTGCAGCAGGATCAGGCTGAAGTCCTATCCGCTGGTCGAGAGCGGCGGGATCTTGTGGGTATACACGGGGCCGCCGGAGCTTAAGCCGGCGTTGCCGGAGTTCGAGTGGACCCAGCTTCCTGCGACGCACACATATTTCAGCAAACGCTGGCAGGAGTGCAGCTACATGCAGGCGATGGAGGGCGGCATCGACTCGAGCCATGTCTCCTTCCTGCACAGCGGCGAACTCGTTACCGATCCATTGCACCGCGGCACCAGGGGCGCGCACTATCAGCGCGATCGCAAGCCGAGGTTCGAGGTCATCGAGTCGCCGGGTGGCCTTAACATCGGTGCGCGCCGCGATGCAGAGCCGGGGCACTATTATTGGCGGATCACCCAGTGGATCATGCCGTGGTACACCATGGTGCCGCCCTATGGCGACAATGCGCTCAATGCGCATGCCTGGGTACCGATCGACGACGAAAACT
>DASYSQ010000167.1:0-7575 GCA_036003145.1 Pseudolabrys sp. | reverse complement strand
CCAGTTTAACTGATAGCGCACAGCGAGTTACGTTTTTCCCAATAGCCGCGCCAGAACAAGCGTCAACTGTGGCTATTTTGCATGGGTTACAGCGATTCAAGGTGATTTTAGCGCATCCGGCAGCCGAAGCGTAAGGTAACGGTCGGGCGGCCGGCCGGTTCCTGAGGGTTATACCCTGACATTTACGTCAGATAGGTCAGACGCTTTTATGGCCACTGGCATGACAAATACGTGAAGTTTCTACAGCTCCGGTAACTGAATCCGCCCTTGCGGGGTTCGCTGCTTGCGCTAATCTCGTCCCAGAGCCGTTGACGACAAAACGCGGCCGAAAGGAAACGCTATGGCTTGGACGACCCCGATTCTTGTCGAGATTTGCATCGGACTCGAGATCAACGGCTATCTGCCGGCCGAGTTTTGATTCCCTGATTTTCCTTATCCGACGCCGCTAAATGGGGCGTCTCACCGCCATTGTGCTTGGTTCGGCGGCCGGAGGCGCTTTTCCGCAGTGGAATTGCCGGTGCCCGGTTTGCGCACTGGCCTGGGCGCGAGATCCTCGCGTCAAACCACGCAGCCAAGCCGGTATTGCGCTTTCGGCCGGTGACGGTCGCTGGACACTGATTAACGCCTCGCCTGATTTGTCCGCCCAAATTCGCGCGACCCCCGCGCTCCATCCGCATAGTGGGTTGCGCGGGAGTCCAATTGACGCCGTAGTCCTGACCGGCGCCGAAATCGACCAGATCGCCGGGCTATTGTCGTTGCGCGAGAGCACCGATTTCCGACTCTACGCCACGCCGGCGAGCCACGCGGCGGTAGCCTCCAACGCCATGTTCGGCGCCATGGCCTCAATGTCGCGCCATGCGGTCAATCCGGGCGAGCGCTTTTTGTTGGCAGGCGATATTGAGGCGACCTTGTTCATGGTGCCGGGCAAGCTGCCACTCTATCTCGAAGGCGAGGCGCCCGACTTGGATACCGAAAGCGCCGCCAATGTCGGCATCGAAGTGCAACGCGCGGGAGCGCGATTGGTATTCGTGCCGGGTGCCGCGGTAGTAACCGCCGGAATGCGCGACCGCTTCGCCCGCGCGGATGTCGTCCTGTTCGATGGCACGCTGTTTACCGATGACGAAATGATCCGCACGCAGACCGGGCAAAAAACCGGACGGCGAATGGGTCATATGCCGATCGAAGGAGAGGGAGGGTCCTTGCACGCCTTGGACGGGCTGCTGGCGCGGCGTATTTTTGTTCATATCAACAACACCAATCCCATTTTGATCGATGGCTCCGTGGAGCGGCGCAAGGTCGAGAGTGCGGGTTGGCAAATTGCTGAAGATGGTATGGAGATTGTGCTTTGAAGCTGCTTTCTGCGGAGGAGCTCGAGGGTGCGCTGCGCGACATCGGAGCGAAGCGCTATCACCGCCTCCATCCATTCCATGCCTTGCTGCATGGTGGCGAGTGCAGCAAGGGCCAGGTGCAGGCGTGGGCGCTGAACCGTTACTACTATCAGGCGATGATCCCGATCAAGGACGCGAGCCTGATCGCGCGTTGCGATGACCCTGCCGTACGTCGCGAATGGCGGTCCCGTCTGGTCGATCACGATGGTGAGCGCGAAGGGGATGGCGGCATCGCGCGTTGGCTCAAGCTGACCGACGGCCTGGGACTTGAGCGCGGTTATGTCACTTCGCTGCGTGGAATTCTGCCGGGCACCCGTTTTGCGGTCGAGGCCTATGTGCGCTTCGTGAGTGAAAAAACATTGCTGGAGGCGATCGCGTCGTCGCTGACGGAGATGTTTTCGCCAATCATCATCAGCGAGCGGATGACCGGCATGTTGGCGAATTACGATTTCATCACACGCGAAACGCTGAGCTATTTCGACAAGCGCCCGCCACAGGCCGAGCGCGACGCCGATTTCGCGCTCAACTACGTCAAGCGCGACGCCAGAACGCCGGAGCAACAGCAGGCGGTTCTCGCCGCGCTCGAATTCAAATGTGGCGTTCTCTGGACCATGCTGGACGCACTGTACCACGCCTATGTGGCGCCCAAACATGTTCCGCCGGGCGCTTTTGTTGTGGAGGATTAGCGCATGATCCCGAAAAGCAAGGCTTCGACCTCGATCGGGGACGGAAAGCGGTTTCCGGAAAAGATCGTGCGCAGGAGCAAATGATGGACACGCCGGCACGGCAACTTTCTGGCAGTGTCTGTCCGAGGCTGCCGCGGGGTGTCCGGTTGACGCACAACGAAGCGCAGGGCGGTTGGGTCCTGCTCGCGCCGGAACGAGTGTTCAAGGCGGACGCGATTACGGTCGAGATATTGAAGCGATGCACCGGCGAGGCGACGCTTGATGCAATCGTGGATGATCTCGCCAGGGCCTTTGCGGCGCCGCGAGAGCGCATCCATGCGGATGTCGTGAATCTGCTCGGCTCGCTTGCGGACAAGAAATTGCTGGAGTTGGGTTAGGTGATGTGCGGCACTTTTCAACCGTCCGTCCTCGCGGGGAACCAGTTGGAATTTTGCTTGCGCGGGTGCGGGAGTGAGCGGAGGGGATACTCGTCGTGACGACGAATGGTGCCAGTCTGCCTGCGCCCCTCGGTCTGCTTGCCGAATTGACACACCGTTGCCCGCTCGGCTGCCCCTATTGTTCCAATCCTCTGGCGCTCGACAGGCGCGACGACGAACTCGATAGCGCGACATGGGGCAGGGTATTTAACGAGGCGGCTGCACTCGGCATCCTTCAGGTTCATCTGTCGGGGGGTGAGCCGGCGGCCCGGCGCGATTTACCCGAGATCGTCAGGGCCGCGTGCGAAGCCGGTCTCTACAGCAATCTCATAACATCTGCAGTTGGACTGACTCCGCAAAATCTTGCCGTGCTTGCTGACGCAGGACTCGATCACGTGCAAATTTCCATTCAGGACAGTGATGAGGTCTCCGCCGATCACATCGCCGGCTACAAAAGTGCTTCCGCACGAAAGCGCGTAATCGCTAAAGAAGTCGTCAGGCTCGGTCTGCCGCTGACCGTCAATATGGTCGTGCATCGCGCCAATATTGCGCGCATTGAATCGATGGTGGAGCTGGCGCTATCGCTCGGCGCCAGTCGAGTGGAAATCGCTCATGTGCAATACTACGGCTGGGCACTAAAGAACCGCGCTGCTCTGATGCCTTCACGCGAGCAGGTCGAGCAGGCCGTTCGTCAGGTCGAGATGCTGCGGGCCAGGCACCATGGCCAGATCGTCATCGATGCGGTGGTGCCGGATTATTTCGCACGTTTCCCCAAACCCTGCGTCGGCGGTTGGGGCCGCCGCTCACTCAACGTTACTCCGGCCGGGCGTGTGCTTCCGTGTCACGCTGCCGAAGTCATCCCGGGTCTTGAGTTCTGGAATGTGCGCGAGCATTCGCTGGCCGACATCTGGCGTAGCTCGCCAGCTTTTTTGACTTTTCGCGGCACTGACTGGATGCAGGAGCCTTGCAAATCGTGCGCGCGGCGCGATCAGGATTTTGGCGGATGCCGCTGTCAGGCTTTCCTCCTTACGGGTGACGCCCGCGCCGCCGATCCGGTGTGTCATCTGTCGCCGCAGCATGCACTGGTCGAGCACCTCGCTGCGGCGGGCGAAGATGTCGCCTACAGCTACCGCAGTTCCTGATCACGCGGGCTTGCCGGTTTCCGATTGCAACCGAGCGGCTAAAGGTGGAGACTTGGCCCGAAGGGGGCGCGCTCCGGGGCCGTTCTCGCGTGGACCGCGTGAGTAAAGCGTCTCCTCTTTAGGGAGGAATTTGATGATTCCGCGTGTCACGGCTCAGCGTTCCATTTTGCTTGCCGGCACAATCGCCGGCGTTCTGTTCGCTGCACCCGCATTTTCCCAGCAGCCCCCTGCATCAGCGCCACCCGCGGCCACGTCGGCAGCAGCGCCAGCGCTACCGCCGGGATCACCGCTGATCGGCCGTCCCGACGGAAATGCGGCCGCTGCCAAACTCTCGCCCGTTGCGCCTCCGCCTCTGCCGGCAGCGGCGGACAAGTTGCCGACTGCCAAGCTCAAGCTTCCACCGGGTTTCAACATTGAGGTCTATGCGAGCGGCATAGCGAACACGCGCTCGCTGCGCGTGGGCGACAAAGGCACGGTTTTTGTCGGCACGCGTTTGGGGAACAAGGTCACAGCCATCGTCAAGAAGGATGGCAAGACCGAAATCAAGACGATCGCCGAGGGTCTCTATCGGCCGAACGGTCTCGCATATCACAAGGGCACGCTTTACATCGCCGAGCTGTCGCAGATCTCCAAGATCGACAATGTCGAGGCCAATCTCGACAAGCCGCCGAAGCCGACGGTGATCTACACCGATCTGCCGAAGGACGAGGCCCACGGCTGGAAGTTCATCGCGATTGGTCCCGACGAGAAGCTGTACATTCCGGTCGGACAGCCGGGCAATAACGTGCTGCATGACAAGGATCACGGCCAGATCCGCCGCATCAATCTTGACGGCAGCGGACGTGAAAACGTGGCGGTCGGTGTGCGCAATACCGTCGGCTTCGACTGGAACCCTGTGAACAAGCAGCTTTACTTCTCCGACAACGGTCGCGACTGGCTGTCGGAAGACGTGCCGCAGGATGAGCTCAACCGCATCACGAAGGTGGGCCAGCATTTCGGCGCGCCCTATTGCTACCAGGGCAATTTCCTCGATCCGGAATTCGGCTGGGGACATTCGTGCCGCGAATTCGAGCCCCCGGTCATGTTGACCGGTCCGCACTCCGCTGGCCTCGGGATGCGCTTCTACACGGGCAAGATGTTCCCGGCAAAATATAAGAACGTCATCTTTCTTGCCCGGCATGGCTCGTGGAATCGATCGGCGAAATTCGGCGGCGACGTCGTTGCCATTTTCCTGAACAAAGACGGCACGGTGAAATCGTCTGAACCCTTCATCACCGGATTCCTCGATAACAACAACTATATCGGTCGCCCGGTGGACGTAGAGTTCATGGCGGATGGCTCCATGCTGCTATCCGACGACTGGAATGGTGCGATCTACCGCATCACCTACGGCAAGGCGCAGGTCGCCGGCCGGTAATGCAAATTATGCTGGCCGGGGGCTTTGCCCCCGGCCAGCTTTTTATTCAAGCTGACAGTCATGCATACAATCGATATCGGACGCCGCATTGCGGTGGCTGCACTTCTGCTGTGTACGGCCAATCAGAGCCTGCTCGGAGAGACGGTCGCCGAGCGCGCTGCTCCCTGCCTTGCCTGCCACGGTGAGACAGGCCAGTCGGAAAATCCGGAAGTGCCCTCACTTGGCGGGCAGCCCGCGCCCTACCTGCTGATACAACTCTATATTTTCCGCGAAAAGCAGCGGGCCTCTCCGGCCAAGAAGGACGATCCGATGATCCAGGTCATGACCGAGATGACAACGGGTTTCACCGACGATGACCTGCGAAATTTTTCCGACTTTGTCGCAAAATTGCCGGCGCCAAAGCCACCGGCTGACGCGGGAGACGCTGATCGCATGCAGCGTGCCGCGGCTCTCATCACGCAGAACCGGTGCAACAGCTGCCACAATCTTGATTTGGCCGGTCGCGACAACATTCCGCACATCGCAAACCAGCGCGAGGATTATCTCGTGAGGACGATGCGCGAGTACAAGAGCAACGATCGGCGCGGCTACGATGGAGCGATGGCTGAAGTCCTCGCTCCCGTGAACGATCAGCAGATCCTCGATCTCGCCTATTACATTTCGCGTTTCCGCTGACCCGCGACGTAAGGTAGTCCGTGTCAAAAAAACCGGGCCCCGCAGGGGCCCGGTTTCAGTAATTGCCGACGTGGGGGTCGGCAACATCTTCCAGAGGGGAACATGCTGCCCACCGGCGATTCTGGGAGGATATCCATCCGGCGCAACAGCGAGACCGGAGTATGCGGAGCGGGTCCGAGAGCGGCAACGCCGGGCGTCGCATGACTGCCATGCGCAATCGCAGTTCGCGCCGAATCAGAAATGCCAGCGCTGGGCGTTGGCTACGAGGAAGTCACGAAACACCTGGATGCGCGCGACCGATTTGAGCTCCTCGGGATAAACAAAAAACGCATCGAGCGCGAGCGTGTCCGCCTCACCGAATAGCTGCACGAGGCCGCCGTTTTCTTCCACAAGGTAGTCCGGCAATACTGCGATACCGAGCCCGCGTTGGCACGCGCGCAGAACGCCGAGCACGTTGTTCACCGTCAGATGCGGTGTGCGCGGATCTTTGCCGTCCCGGCCGATTTCCAGAAGCCAGCGCCGATTCTGCAGGTGCGCCGGCACGGCGCCGCCACCAAGAAGAACAATGCGATGCTTGTCGAGTTCTTCGTGGGCCCGCGGAGTACCGAATCGTTTGAGATAATCGGGTGACGCGTAGGCGTGGAAATGCACGGAAAACAGTTTGCGCTGGATCAGGTCTGGCTGGGTCGGCTGCCGCAGGCGGATGGCAACATCGGCCTCCCGCATCGCCAGATCCAGCTCCTCATCACTGGTAATGAGCGTGATGTGGATGTCCGGATAAAGGTCCAGAAATTCGCCGAGCCGCGGCGTGAGCCAATGCACGCCGATGCCGGGTGTGGTCTGGACCTTCAGTTCGCCGTTCGGCCGCTCGCGGCTGTCGGTCAGTTTGGTGCGCGCCGCTTCCAGCTTCATGAAGACTTCATGCGCCGTGCGATACAGCAATTCGCCCTGCTCGGTGAGAATCAGGCCGCGCGCATGGCGGTGGAACAGCGATACGGAAAGCTCGCCCTCCAATGCCGAGACCTGTCGTGACACCGCCGATTGCGACAGGCCGAGTCGCTCGCCGGCGTGGGTGAACGAACCGGCCTCGGCTGCGGCGTGAAACACCTTCAGCTTGTCCCAATCCATCGAGTTGTTGGTTGCGGCCATTGTTTATTCCGCTGCCGCACGTTGATGTTCGTGTGCGGCCAGGAATTTCTCTGCTTCAAGCGCGGCCATACAGCCCTGTCCGGCCGCGGTCACCGCTTGCCGATAGATGTCGTCGGTGACATCGCCGGCGGCGAACACGCCGGCCACCGAGGTGGCGGTCGACTGGCCGGTCGTGACGATATATCCCGACGGCTTCATCTGTATTTGGCCGGCAAACAGCTCGGACGACGGTTGATGGCCAATTGCGATGAACACACCGTCAACGCGCCGTTCATTGAGTGCGCCCGTCTTCACATTCTTGAGCCGAACGCCGCTCACCTTCAGCGGATTGTCACCGCCGATGACATCGTCGAGCACGCTGTCCCAGATTACTTCAATCTTGGGATTTTTGAACAATCTGTCCTGTAAAATCTTCTCGGCGCGGAATCCGTCGCGACGGTGGACCACCGTGACCTTCGAAGCAAAATTCGTCAGGAACAATGCCTCTTCGACGGCGGTGTTGCCGCCACCGACAACGATCACTTCCTTGTTGCGGTAGAAGAAGCCGTCGCAGGTTGCGCAGGCTGACACACCGTAGCCCTTGAATTTCTGTTCGGATGGCAGATCGAGCCAACGCGCCTGCGCGCCGGTGGCAATGATCAAAGCATCGGCGAGATAGATGTCGCCCGAATCGCAGATCAGCCGGAAAGGTCGCTGCGCGAG
>DASYSQ010000166.1:0-16198 GCA_036003145.1 Pseudolabrys sp. | reverse complement strand
TCAAGTTCTTCTATCGACAGCCCAAAGCCTCGTTGAAGCTCTTCGTCCACATCATCCCGGTCAAGCATTGTCCGCTCCTGACCCCAGCCGCATCGTTCGGGACCTTGAAAAACGGACCCACCGAACGATACAGCAGAGCTGGTCGACTGACGATCACGAATCCCATGGGTTCGTGCCGTCGATGAACTGCGTCTCGCGCAGATCGCCCGCACGCACGATGGCCACGTCGCGACGAGCGGCAAAAAGTTGCGTCCGAGCTCACGTCAGGCGCGCATCCTGGAACACATCCTTCAGAGCCAACACATTCTTCAGAGCACGTTGGTCGCCTTCCTTCCTGGTTGCCGTGGTAACGTGACGGCGAGCGGCCCAGAACCCAGAATGTCGGACAAGCGCGGATGACGTATATCGAGCAGGCGATCAAGGAAGCGGTGGACCATGGTTACGAACCAAACGTCGAACGCTATCCGGAGATGGAGGGGATTTCACCGTTGCAAATTGCCGTAGCAATGCAGGCCGATGTCTTCATCGACCCTGCGTTCTGGAAAGCCTTGGGCAGGAAGCGGGGATGGACGACGGACGACGATTTCAAATACTGGCAGAAGTCGGTCGCGGAATGGAAAGAAAAGTACTGGAAGAACTTCTGGCACCGCTTCATCGACCATTTGGCGGCCGACAAGGATGCAGAGAGTTTTTTCAAAGAACTTGATTCGAAAGCGCAGGAGCGGCCGGACAGTCAGCATTGAGGACAAGCGGTCGGACGCGGCAGATCGTTCTCGCGCGCGGCGCTCGCTACGGACCACGGCCGATCTGCTGCAGGATCGGAGCCCACTTGCGCTGCTCACCATGGATGAATGCGGTCACTTCAGCGGGCGACATCGCAACGTCATCGCGGCCGAGCCTCGCCAGCCGCTCCCTGGCCTCGGGATCGCTCAGCGCCCTGATCAAGGCCTCGTTCGCCTTGCGTACGATGCCCGTGGGTGTGCCGACGGGCGCCACCAATACCTGCCAGCCGGAGGCCGCGAAGCCGGGGATGGTTTCCGCAACGGTCGGCAGGTCGGGAAAGTCGGCTAACCGCTTGGGCGACGCGACCGCGAGTGGCCTCACCGTGCCGGCTTGAATCGCGCCGGCAATGCCCGAATAGGCCTCGATGACGATCGGGATGCGACCGCCCATGACGTCGTTGAGGACCTGGGCGGTGCCGCCGGAATAGGGAACCATCAGCAGTTTGATTCCAGTCCGGCTCTGCAACAGCTCGCCGGTCAGGTGAGTGAGCCTGCCCGGTCCGTTCGTGCCGTATGCGAGTTCGCCTGGGCGCCGTCTGGCGAGCGCGATCAATTCTGGCAAGGTGGCCACGCCGAGAGACGGCGCAGCCGTAATGAACATGGGCGATCCGCCGAAGTAGCCGACCGGCGTGAAGTCGCGCGGCACCTCGATCGGGAGATTGGCGGCCGCTCCCGGAGGGGCCACAAACGCCGAGAGAGCGGGGATGAAAAGCGTGTAACCATCGGGCGCGGCGGTGGCCGCCATGCGGGCCGCAATGGCGCCGCCTCCCCCCGGCTGGTTGACCGCCAAGACCTGCTGGCCCCAGACCTGGGTCAGCCGATCGGCGATGATCCGCAAGGTGACGTCGATGGCGCTGCCGGGCCCGGAATCGGTGATGATCTTCACCGGCCGCGTGGGATAGTCCTGGACTTGAGCTTGAGCTTGAGCTTGCGCCGGCACTCCGGCGGCTGCCGATATGCCCAGCAGCCACAACGATACGAGGTTGAACCGGGACCGGTGCGCTTTCATGTGGCCCAGGAGCGCTCGACGCGCGCCACACCAGCGCGCCGGGCCCACGGTAGCTGGTGGCGAGCACGCCCGCGACACCAAACTGCGGCGTGGTCCGTGGTCCGTCGCGGCCATCAATCAGCCGCAGACGAGAGCCCGCATGCCATCCACGGCAACTACGTGCCTCGCGCCGCCATCGCTAGAACCAAGGCCACAGCTCAGGGAATGCCACCCGGCCGGCCAGGTAGGCGACGACGACAAGCAGGAGAAGGCCGAGCGCGGTCAGTATGCGACGGTCCCGAGCCGACATCGGAGTGCTCTTTCGTGTGCCGAACGAGGAATGGCGAGAGGAAAGAGGCCCCGCCAGAACGGCTGATGACAGGGCGCCGTGCGCGTGACTTTCGAGCGGTCGCCCAGTCAACGGGTAAAAGATCAGGAAGCTAAAGAAAAGCCCCGCCGCTGCGGGGCAAGGCAGGACCAAATCCCAGGAGAGAGTTCACTCTGCTTAAATGATTCGCATGCCTGTGTATTGGCTTAATTTCAGGCAAATCCCCGGTTCGTCGGCTCATCGCCGCAGGCCCCGCCGCCCTGGCGCGTCTGTCCGTTTGCGCGTTTGCCGCGCTAGCCGAGAGGTCGCAGGAGCACCTGTTCGCTCAGCACCGCGGATTTGCTCTCGGCCACCGCGTAGCCCGCCTGCGCGGCCAGCGGCGCGAAACCCTCGATGCCGCGGGGATAGAGCCGAAACCTGGTCTCGGCGATCATCCGCTTCCTCATTTCGCTCGAGCTCGTTACCGAACCCGCGACGATCTTCACGCCCGCATGCAGGGCCTTGAGATTGGCGACGATGGCTTGATCGGTGCCGTACTCGAACAGTCCCCCTTCGGATGAAGCGGCCATGATCGCGCCGCGCGACATGAGGTCGGCAACGAGCGCGCGAAGTTTCGTCGGGTCGTTCCAATCGTACGCGCGGTGCAGGAATTCGATGCCGAGGCCGCGCAGGGCCCCGCCGGGCCCCTGAAGGGCGGCAAGCGCGTTCGCCCCGAACCAGGGCCCGTCATCCTGCGCGTCCAGCACATCGATGACGATGGGCCGCTGCAGCAGCTCGGGCCGGCCGCGGTTGAGCACGATGACGGCGTTCATGCTGTCGAGCGCAGGCCCGCCAGCGATATTGATGAAATGCAGCGGGGCTGCCGTATCCGAAGCCAGCGGTTCGACCAGCGCACCCGCGAGCAGCCCGGCGATTTGCTGCATGCGAAGCCGAACAAGAACGACATGCGGCGACCGCGCGATCATCCGGTCGAAGGGGCCGTCGACGCCGGGCGGCAGGTCCTTTTCGCCCAGCTTCAAAATGTAGGTGCTGATGCTGTCGAGAAATCCCTTGTCCGATTGAAACATCGCGCGCATCAGGCGGGAGCGCTTGACGGCCAATCCGAGCATGAACTGCGTGATCCATTTCGGAACGTCGCGGCGGTGGTGATCCCATGCGATGAAGGCGTCACGCTGAGCTTTGAGGCTCCCCGGATCATCCGGCACCCTGAACCGAGGATGCGTGACGTCGATCACGGGCAGATCGAGACCGCCCCGCGTCTTTGCGCGAACGATGGCTTTGAAGCTCTCGGCGGCGGGGTCGGCTTGCATTCGTGGTTCCTGGACGAGCGCCCGGCGATGGGCGGCGTTGCCGCTGGTCTTGCTCCGCAATCATGGGGCTGAGATGGCGGACGATTCGACGGCAGGTCAAAATGCTTCAAGCGGATGACGGCCCACGCCAAGGGCTGCCGTGATCAATTCCGCGCGTGACGCCTGATTTGCTCCTGTCGAATCTCGCCGAATTTGTCGCGGCGCACGAGCCTGTTCCTGGCGCTTCCGCGAACATCCCGAGATGGCAAACCGATCTTCGCCGTCTTTGACGGGCCAAGCCTGCGATTTCGGGCGCATGTTGACCTGGATCAAAGCCAGAGCCAGCACCGCGATGCCTATTTATCGATGTCTATCAAATGCCACATATTCTGGCGCGCGCGCAGCGCGTTGATGCGCAAGAAAGATATCGAGGACATCCCTGCACAAGCGACGGCTTGTGAATACTTTGGACATTTGGCTCATCCCCGGCGGGGGTCTGGTCTTTGTATGGGGATGCCAGGAGATTTAACTTGGAATTGGCATACAGGCAGGCACCAAAGGAGCATGGCATGTATCGTAATATTTTGATCGCAACGGATGGATCTGATCTTGCAGAAAAGGCTGTCTCACATGGGGTGTCGCTGGCCAAGTCAGTTGGCGGCAAGGTAACCGCCGTGATCGTCGAGACCCCCTTCAATGTGTTCAGCGTGCCTGAGTCTCAGATACGGCAGATGCCCGCGGCATTTGCGCAGCATGCCGAGCACGTCAAGCAACATGCCGGCAAGGTGCTAAATCACGTCGCGGGCGCAGCCAAGGCCGCTGGTGTTCCTTGCGATACGGTCCAAGTTGAGGACGATCAACCCTATCGCGCGATCATCAAGACCGCAGAGGACGAGGGCTGCGATCTGATTGTCATGGCTTCGCACGGTCGAAGTGGAATCTCCGCCGTTCTCCTCGGTAGCGTAACGAACAAGGTGCTAACGCACACCAAGATACCGGTTCTGGTTTGCCATTAAGTCCGACCGGTTGCTCCGGGAATTCACCACTTCCTGCGTTCGTCCTGCCATCAAAGAGATTGCCCAACAGCATCGCCTTGTTGGCATAGAGGGCGCATCATTTTTTCGATCATTTCACGCACGCGCATGAGTCGCCCGCGCATTGTCGCAAAGGGGCCAGTTACCGAAACCGCCGCTCCATTAATAGACACCACGGCTGCCGCCGGCGGGCGAGCAATCAACATTGTAGGTTCAACGCGGTGCAGTCAGCATCAGCTTGCGCGCATTGGGCGTTCTTTTTCGCTAAGAACCGCGATGGGAGGGATGTCCTGGAACCACTATCGGCCGTCATCGCGCCTTGGCTTTCGGGCCATGACCTTCCTGCGGTATCGCTCGGATAGGGAGCGAGTTGTGCCCCCCGGCCGATGGGAAGCGACCGACCGGCCAGATGTTGGGCCGCAGGACGGAATGCACGGGCAATCCGCTTTCGCCGCTCGTTTCACCGCCGGTGCCTCCGGTTCTTAAACTTCAGCCAGTCCGGCGAACCTCTCCGATTTTTAGCGCACCCAGGCAGCTGGTGTGTGGATGTCCGTACAATCGTCAATTTTGTGATGGCCGTCACAGTGTCCGGAGCCGGAACATGCTCACGGTCCTACGACGGATCAAGGGGTTCCGAAACGGGCAACGAAACCAGCCCTAGCTTGAGCATCGAGGATCTGCGCGCTCGATCCGCGAGCGGGCCGATCAGTTTCCCGGGCGATAAGCTACATGCAATCCGCATCGCCCGTGCTGCAGGAAAGCGACCGTGCGCGACTTGGGTGCAGACGTTCCAACATCGGTCGACAATCAATGGAGCCACGTTCTCAAGACATTGACTTTGCGGTGAGGAAACTCTTCGCGCCCTCATTCGGCACATACTTCGCCAAACGGGTTGTGGCTCGCATCAGATTCGTAGCGCAGGCGCGCCACCGATTATTCTCTGCCCAGGTCTATTGGAGGGGGCCGTGACGAGATCGGCAAGACGCAGCTTTGCGGTGCGTGTCGGTCTCGGCCATTCGGCTTATATTTTCGAGCTGTTCGGTATTGGCATTGCCTATTTTGTTTTGGCCAAGATCGGTCTGACGTTGGCTTCGATCAATTCGAGCACGAGTGCGATCTGGCCGGCGACCGGATTTGCCTTAGCGTCAGTGTTGGTGTGGGGCTACCGCGTCGCGCCCGCAGTCCTAGTTGCGGCGTTCGCTGCCAACGTAACGAATGACGGATCAATCTACGCGGCGACTGGGATCGCTTTGGGCAACACGCTCGAAGCGCTCGTGGCTGCGTGGCTGATCAATGTCTGGTGCGATGGCCGGGAGACGTTTGCAACGACAACTGGAGTCGCCAAATTCGCTTTGGTCTGCGTTTCGAGCACGATGATCAGCGCCACGGTCGGCATCGCCAGCCTGATCTTTTCCGGCGACGCCCCCACCGCTTTCGCAATGACGTGGATGACCTGGTGGCTCGGCGATCTGGCCGGCGCGCTGGTCATCGCGCCATCTGTCATTCTGTGGGCCGCGGGCGATCTGCATTCCTTCGAGCGCACCCAGTGGGGGGAGGTCGGCACAATTGTCGCAGCGACCATTGCCGTCGGCATCATCGCTTTCAGCCCGCTCTTCGACCAGACCAGTTACCGCGATCCCCTGGGGTTCCTCGCACTCCCTCCGCTGTTATGGGCGGCGCTGCGACGCGACCCGCGCGAGACCGCGACGATTGTCGTCATTCTGTGTTGCTTTGCGGTGTGGGGGACCCTGGCGGGCAGCGGCCCCTTCGCGCGTGTCAGCCTCAATGATTCGTTCCTCCTGCTGGTCATGTTCTTCATCAGCATTTCGGTGCCCAGCATGGCGTTGAGTGCCGACGTCCAGATGCGCCGGCGCTCCGAGCAGCAACTGCAGCACGCCCACGACGAGCTCGCGGCCCGTGCCGGTGAATTAAGGGACACGGCTGAAAGGCTACAGGTATCCAGCGGGGAGCTCGAGGAACGGGTCGAACAGCGGACCCACGAACTGAAGGAAGCGCTCCAGCAGCAGACTGCTCTTGCCGAGGTGTTCAAGGAGATCAGCGGCTCCAGCTTCGATCTTCAGAAGCTGCTCGACCGGTTGGTTGACTTGGCTGCCCGGCTTTGCACGGCTGACAGTGCAAGCATATGGCGGCCATTGGGCGAGACCTATCAAATCGCGGCGGCGTTCGGCCATCGGCCGGAGCACAGGGAAAGATTGGACCGGCTTTCTGTCCGTCCGGGACGAGACACCGGCGTGGGCCGCGCATTGCTGGAGCGACAAGTCATTCACGTCGTCGATGTGCAGGATGATCCCGAGTTGCATCAGGAGTTCAAGGCTGGCGGATATCGCACGATGATGGCCGTCCCTCTCATGCGGGAAAGCGTTCCCATCGGCGTCTTGGTCATCTTGCGGCAAACACTCCGGCCATTTACCGAGCGCGAAATCGAGTTGGCTACCACCGTTGCCGACCAGGCGGTGATCGCGCTTGAGAATGTCCGGCTTTTCGAAGCGTTGCAGGCGAGCACACGGGAGTTGGATGAAGCGAACCGGGCCAAGTCTCGCTTCATTGCGGCCGCGAGCCACGACTTGCGGCAGCCATTACATGCCCTAGGCTTGTTCGTCGCCCGATTGCAGGGGCGCGTGAAGGCCGCGGAACGAAGCCGGATCGTCGAGCAAATGGACGCTTCCGTTGCCGCCATGAACGAGCTGTTCAACGACTTGCTGGACATGTCCAAGCTCGACTCAGGGGTGCTGGCGCCTAATATTTCCGAGTTTCCGATCGCGCAGCTGCTTGAGAGAATCGAAAGTACGTTTTCGGCTGCGGCACGTAAAAAAGGATTATCGCTGCGGATCGTGAGAAACAGCGCGTGGGTACGCAGCGATTTCATCCTGCTCGAACGGATTCTGCTGAATCTCGTATCCAATGCGGTGAGCTATACGGCGCGTGGCAAAGTGGTCGTCGGATGCCGTCTGCGTGGCCGCCATTTGCGAATCGACGTGTTGGACAGCGGTCCCGGCATTCCAGAGGACGAGCACATCAGTATCTTCCGCGAGTTCTATCAGCTCGGCGGGCCGCAGAGGGAGCGGCAGGGCGGAATGGGCCTTGGCCTTGCTATCGTTGACCGCTTATGCCGGCTTCTCAAACATGACATCGATTTCGCGTCGGCATTGGGAAAAGGCTCACGGTTCTCGGTTTTCGTACCATCGGTCGCGGCTCGGGCCTTGATTGTCGCCCCCGAGGCCTTGGTGCATCCCACGCCCGGTTCAATCGGCGGCAAGCTGGTCGTAGTGATTGATGACGACCCCCTAGTCTTAGACAGCACGGGTGGTCTGCTCCGAAGCTGGGGTTGCCATGTCTTGACCGCGGGCTCCGCACGCGCAGCATTGGCGGACCTTGCCAAATGTAACCAATCTCCCGATCTCATTATTTCTGACTATCAGCCATGTGACAGGCAGACTGGGATCGAGGCGATCGAAGAGTTGCGCAAATATCTCAACCTCTCGATTCCGGCCTTTCTCATCAGCGGCGACACGGCTCCCGCACGGATGCACCAGGTGCGCACGAGCGGCTACCATCTGCTGCACAAGCCGGTGCGCCCGAGAGCACTGCGTGCGATGCTAAGCAAGTTTTTGAATTGCTGACCTTTCGCTCTGGCGATCGCTCGGCCTATTTTTCGATCGGCCTCAACTTCCATCCATGTTCTATGACCGCCATCGCAGCCTCGGTCCGGTTTTTCACCTTTAACGCCTTCAAGGTTGCGGCGACGTGATTCTTCACCGTGGGTTCGGCCAAATTAAGAAGGCGACAGATTTCCTTGTTACTCTTACCCTGCATCATCAGCGCGAGCACCTCGAGCTGTCGTTCCGTTATTCCAAAATCGGTGGGCGATAAGCGCAACCGATCGGTGCCGTGGTGCTTTGGTGCAAATTGCGGACGTGAGGATTGCTCCCGCGCGAGAATTTCGGGCGGAAGGTAGATGCCACCGGACAGCACCAGCTTGAGAGCGGCGAGCATGACGGCACGCTGACCGGATTTTGGAATGAAGCCGACCGCGCCAAGGTCAAGTGCCCTCAACACGTTGTCGCGGTCCGTGTCTGCCGATACGACGACGATCGAAATCTGAGGGGAATGCTCGCGCACCTGCGCAAGCAAGTTAAAGCCGTCGCCGTCCGGTAAGTTCAGGTCCAGCAAAATGACCTCAAGATCGGCGTGCTGCTCAATCAAAATCTGCGCCCCATGGCAGTTCGACGCCTCCAAAATGGTGACATCGCACGCCAATTCCTCGAGTACGTTTTGCAACGCCTCGCGAATCAGCGGGTGATCGTCGATCAAGAGAAACTTCATGCAATGCGCCGCGCGGTCATCTGCCGTCGCCGCGATAGTACTTCAGAACTAGCCCTAAATCACTTGCCACAAGCCGATGGTAAAATCGGAGTAAGCCACAGATATATTTGGCGTTTCTTGCGCGCTACAGCTTGGCCCGCGGAGGGATAAGTGGTTCGCCCGACTGATATGCGGCGCACCTTCCTTGCCATCAGACTTCGCGCGCCGTCGTCGAAAGCTCTTGGTGAAACTCATCGGTTCGAGATGCGGCGGCTGCGGCCGGTTGCCTACATCGCGCATCGCCGATCTTGGAGGTCGCCATGCTAGCTCCCGCCAATGCGCTACCGCTGGCCGTAGAACGCGCCGGTGAGCCACCGTGGCAAGAGCGATCAGTCCAAGACCGCTGCGATGTCTCCGAATTCAATACGCGCGAAATCGGGCGGGCCGCCGCTCCGCTTTACAATCATAGCGGGACAGTCGTCGTGGCGAGCGCCTGGCTCGCATTCTACGTCGTCGCCGCGATTCACGAGTTTCTGGCTTTCGGCAATTGAACCCACGACGAGGAGAGGATCGATGGCTGTCAGGACCTTTGCCTGCCCGAGATTTCGAGACCGCCCGACCTGAGATAAGGCGCGGCCGCGGAGAACGCGGCGACGCCGATGCTGCATGCCGCCAGCACCCGCATTCAGAGCATTCACAACCCAAGGAACCGTCATGCGCGCATATCACGTCATCGCGGTCGTCGCAGTTCTCCTCGTCGGGCTCGGCGTGAGGCCTATTTTCTTCGCTGCTCCAACGGCTGAAGCGGACTCCCTCTCCATCAAGCGTGTGGGCGTAGATGCTTCTCAGTTACGTCAGAATGTTGAGAACCTCCCGGTGCAGAAATTCCGCGACATGTCGCTCGTCTTTCCCGGCGATGATTGATCCGACGCTATTTCCGAAACGGCGGCGTTGATATCCCATGAAAGAAATGAGCGAGGCGTACAACTGGTTTGAGCTTTCAGCGCAAATGGGCGCAGGGCAAGAGCGCGACATTGCTCTTCGCGCGCTCAGCACGCTCAGAGAACGCCTAACTCCCTTGCAAGTCGGAACGGCGACGGCTGCAGGGAACGATTGGCTGCACGTCACCCGGGACCGCCCGCTCTAAAGCGAATGCGAGCCCTGGCAGAATAGCGTCGCCGAGAGCTTCAACGGCAAAGTTCCGCGACCAGTGCCTGAGATCTGAGTGATTTCGTTCACGCGCCGAAGCAAAGGCGATCATCGAAAGGTGGCGCCGCGATTGCGACGAGGTGCGTCCGCATTCGAGCCTCGGCGGAACCGATCCTCGGTGACCGTTAGACACCTGGCGCGTCTCCTTGGCTCCCCAGGGGCTGCTCTGCATCCCCGAACTCTTTGGCCCGTGTGAGCTAACTCACGTTCAATGCTCGCCGTTGGTCGTATCAGGTGATGGGCGATCGTCGACTGGGTGGAGATGATCATGCCAACCGTCAGGCAATTGGTGGTAATTGCGATTGCGATCCTAACGGCGATCGTGGGTGCAAGCGCGTTCGGTATCAGCGCTGTTGAACGCAGCGCCACACAGGTCGCCACCAACCGCCCCACGCCTGCAAAGGCTGATTTTCGGCTCAACGATCATCAGCGGCTCAAAAAGATGCTTCTGGGCCAGGAAGGCATTGAGCTGCCCCCGAGGTGACGGCGGGACGCGCGACCATTGCCAACTGTATCGGAACGGCTCGCGGCGATGCGTCGCGCTGACATTCGCTCAAATCTTTGCCGGCGGCTCCTCGCCGGCACCGCCAGGCGGCGCGCTTTTGGTCGGACGGATTGAGGTCCGCCAAACCGGCTCCGCGGATTGGGCGGCCTGATCGACGAGAGCCGCGGCCAGGACGCGCCGCCTCCGTCTTGCCCGCGCATTCTCCAGACAACCGATGTCGATTGCGAGGCCAGCGGCGCGCCGCTGGTCGGACTGCGCCGACCGGCAGCGGCAGACCGCCCTCCGAGGACCGCGGTGAAAACCCACTGTCAGGTTCCTACGACGGCCAGCTGGCAGGTGAAGGCAAGCGGCATCGCGCTCGGGTGAACGCAACGCACCTTGTTGGGACAACGATACGCGACGCCCGCTTTGCACCGCAGTCGTTCAGAATTTCTGCCCGTTGGTGAATATCCGGGTCAGAGTGACGCCCCCGGGGTGACAGGAAATCCCCTTGTCGGCCCCGCCAAGTTGTCAGATGATGTGCTTGGGGCTTGGGAAAACGGTGCGTACATCCCTCTTGGCGCGGCGCTTATCGAGGTGAAGATAGGAGCTTGATCGCGCATTCATCGGCGCTCGTCAGCCGGCGGTCCAATAAGAACCGGACATAGTTCATCGCTCAACCGACTCAGCGCCTGGCTTCCCGGAGGTTTCACTTGCGCCTCACCCGTCGCTCTATCCTTCGCACCGGCACCCTTGCCGCCGTCTCCCCCTTGTTTGGCCAAATGCCATGGCCGGCAACACCGGCGCGCGCGCAAAACTCCGCTCCGCAGTGGCGGCACGGTCTGTCGCTGTTCGGCGACCTCAGATATCCGCCCGGCTTCAAGCATTTCGACTACATCAATCCGCAGGCGCCGAAAGCTGGGACGGTACGCTTGGTGGCGCTCGGCACGTTCGACAACTTCAACCAGGTCATGGCCGGGCTCAAGGGCTTGCTGGCTGCGGCTGCCGGCACGATTTGCGACACGTTGATGACGCCGTCGCTCGACGAGGCGTCGACCCATTACGGGCTGATCGCGGAAGCGGTCAGTCACCCCGCGAACTTTGCGTCCGCCTCCTTTCGCTTGCGCGCCGCCGCCCGCCACCACGACGGCAAGCCGATTACCGTCGAGGACGTGATCTACTCCTTCGAGGCTTACAAGAAACACAACCCCTATATCGGCGCCTTTTACCGGGACGTCGCGAGGGTTGAGCAGAGCGGCGAGCGCGAGGTCACTTTCACGCTCGATTCCCCCGGCAATCGGGAAATGCCGATCATCCTGGGGCAACTCAGGGTCCTGCCCAAGCACTGGTGGGAAGGAAGCGACGCGTCGGGCAAGAAGCGCGACATCGGCGCAACGACGCTCGAGGCGCCGCTCGGCAATGGCGCCTACCGCATCAAGGAATTCGTCCCCGGCCGCTCGGTGGTTTACGGGCGGGTGAAGGACTATTGGGCCAAGGACCTGAACATCAATATCGGGCGCGACAACTTCGACGAGCTCCGCTTCGAGTATTTTCGTGATCCAACAGTCGCACTGGAAGCGTTCAAGGCCGACCATGCGGACTGGCGCATCGAGAACAGTGCCAAGAACTGGGCCATGGCTTACGATTTTCCCGCGGTCAAGGAGAAGCGGGTCATCCTCGAGCGATTCCCCCAGCGCGACCGCGGCATCATGCGGGCCTTCGCCTTCAACACACGGCGGGACAAGTTCAAGGATGCGAGGGTACGACGCGCGTTCAATTTCGCCTTCGACTTCGAGGAGATGAACAAGCAGTTCTTCTTCGGTCAATACAAGCGGATCAACAGCTACTTCGAGGGCACCGAGCTGGCCTGTTCCGGCCTGCCGCAGGGGGAGGAGCTCAAAATCCTGGAACCGCTGCGCGACAAGGTGCCGCCCGAGGTCTTCACCACCCCGTATGCCAATCCGGTCGCCGGCACATCCGAGAACGTGCGCGCCAATCTGCGCGAGGGGACGCGGCTCATGGCGGCGGCAGGCTACGAGCTGCGCGATCAAAAGCAAGTCCACGTCCGGACCGGCGAGGGACTGAGCGTCGAGATTCTCAGCGTGACGAGCGATCCGTTGGGAACGGAACGCTTCAGCCTGTTCTACAAGTCCGCCCTTGCTCGTCTCGGTATCGACGCCACCGTGCGAAGTGTCGACGATGTCCAATATGAGAATCGATTACGTGACTTCGACTTCGATATCATCATAGCCACATGGCCGCAGTCCCTGTCGCCCGGCAACGAGCAACGCGACTTTTGGACCTCGCAGGCGGCCGACACGCACGGCTCGCACAATTACGTCGGCATCAAAAATCCCGCGGTCGATGCCCTGACCGAGCGCGTGATTTTCGCCAAGAGCCGTGGCGAACTGGTGGCGGCCACCCGGGCGCTCGACCGTGTCCTGCTGTGGAACCACTACGTCGTGCCGCAATTCACCGACGACAAGGTGTCCGCGGCACGCTGGGACCGCTTCGGCCGGCCCGATCCGCTGCCCGAATATGGCGGCGCGGCATTTCCAGCGGTCTGGTGGTGGGATGCCGAAAGGGCCGCCAAATGAGGGATCCTGGTGCCGGATCACGATCCCGCGTGGCCGGCTGTTTTCGAGCATGAGGGTAGCCACCCGCGCACTGCTCTCGGTCCGCTTGTGCTGACCGTCGAACATTTTGTAAGCACGGCAGTGCCAGCCTGGCAGCCAAGCCGATCATCGATCTCCAGATGGGCGTGCGTCAGAACGCGTCGAGATCGCGGGCCGCCACGACCTCGCCTGCGTAGTGCCGCTTGAGCTCCTCGATGAGGACCTGTTCCGGATCTACGTTCGACAGCCCGCCGCCGGCATTCGACCGATGATAGATGACGAGGAGCCCCGGTCTCACCGTGTTCGCGATTTGCGCCAGCTCGATCGTCGACGTGTGGTGGGTGCGGCGGAACTGCTGGGAGCGCGGCGAGACCTGATGGTAGCTCGCCATTGAATAGGCTTCGTGGACGAGCACGTCGCAGCCGCGGCTGTGATCGATGAGCGCCGGCGTGGGCGCGGTGTCGCCGGAGATCACAATGACGCGGTCGGGCGCGTCGAACCGGTAGCCGAAGGAGTCGGCCATTTCCTCGTGCCGCACGGAAAACGCCGTGACCCGCACGTTGCCGTCCTGGTGGATGACGCCCGCTGCGATCTCGTGCGCATTCACTTTGTAGCCGGTCGAATTGTGCTGGTTGAGGCCGCTGGTGCGCCCGACGATGTCCACTTCCCAGGCCGCGAGGATGTGCTCGGTCATGGCCTTGATGCCCTTTGGCCCATAGACCTCGAGCGGCTGCCGCCGACCCATGACCCAGGGCGTGAAGACCAGGTCGGGATAGCCGACCGTGTGATCCGAATGCAGGTGCGTCAGGAACGCGGTCCTGATGTTGATGCCGCCGAAGCCGAGCGCCTTGACGCCTCGCTCGAAGGCGGCGCTCGCCTGTCGAATGACGCCGGGGCCGAAGTCGATCAGGTAGGGCGTGCCGTTGACCACGATGACCGTGGCGGGGCCGGATCGATAGGGATCGGGGCGGGGCGTCCCGGTTCCGAGCATGACGAGCTTCGTGGCTCCGCCCTCGTGCATTGCGCAACCTGTCCTGCTTTCGCTTGTCGCGCTTTGGGATGACGATCCGGTTTGTCCTTCCCGAACGCTAGTCGACGTGCATGCCGGCGGCCTTGACCACCTTGGCCCATTTCTGGAAATCGGACTTGATGCGGGCGCCGGCTTCCGCGCCGGATGTCGGCGCGATCACGGTGTCTTGCGCGCGGAACTTCTCCTGCAGATCGGGAGACGCCAACACCTGCAGCACCTCGCGCTCCAGGAGCGCCCCCACCCGCCCCGGAATGCCCGCCGGAGCCGCCAAGACATAATAGGTATCGAATTCGAATTCGGGATAGCCGGACTCCGCGATCGTCGGCAGCTCCGGAGCGAGTGGCGAGCGTTCGCGCGTCGAGATGGCGAGACCCTTCAATCGTCCCGCGCGGATGTGCTGCGCCACGCCGGAACTGCCCACGAAACCGAACTTGATCTGGCCAGCGACGAGATCCGCCACCAATTGCGGGTTGCCGCGGTAGGGCACGGGCAGGGTCTTGAAGCCGGCCAGAAGACGGAAATACTCCATGGCCAAATGACCCGGCGTGCCGTTGCCGCCATGGGCATAGGCCACCGGCTCCTTCTTCGCGTAGGCGACGAATTCGGCCACCGAATTGACCGGGATGGACGGGTGCACGACCAGCGTCGTGGCCGTCGTCGCCATGATCGAGATGAAACTGAAATCCGCGAGCGGGTCGAAGGGCGGTTTGCGGTAGAGACTTGGATTGACCGTGAAAGTCGTCCCGAGCGCCGCGAGCAGCGTGTAACCGTCCGCCGGCGACTTGGCGACGAATTCGGCGGCGACATTGCCGGCGGCGCCGGGACGCGGGTCGACCAGGAAGGTCTGCCCGAGCGTCGGCGAAAGCCTGTCCGCAATGGCGCGGGCCAGGAGGTCGAAAGGCGTGCCGGGGAGGCCGGCAACAATGATCTTGACCAGCCGCTCGGGATAGCGGCCGGCAGCAGCCGGAGTTGCCCTCGCGAGGCTCGCTGCCGCCGCCCCCGACAAGAACAGGCGTCTGGACATCATGGCGCCACCTCACACCAGCCGAACCCTTGAGATCACGATTGCCACCCTGGCCCCTTTTCGTGTTTCATGGAATCTCTGTTTTTCGTACTCCTCTTACCCATTTGACTAAGAGGCCCGGCATGCAATGGGCGGACCGGATCGGCCGGCGGATCAGGCTACGGGACCTGCACGTGCTCCATGCGGTCGTGCAAGCGGGCACCATGACCAAGGCGGCCGGCCAGCTCGCGATTTCGGTGCCGGTGGTTTCGAAGACGATCGCCGATCTCGAGCACACGGTCGGCGTTCCGCTCCTTGACCGCAGCCCGCAAGGAGTCGAGCCGACCGCTTACGGGCGCGCGCTGCTGCGCCGCGGCCTCGCCGCCTTCGACGAGTTGCGGCAGGGCGTGCGTGACATCGAATTTCTTTCCGATCCCGCGAGCGGCGAGGTGCGCATCGCCAGCACCGCCCCGCTGGCCGCGAGCTTCGTTTGCGGCGTCATTGATCGGCTCTCGCGACGATATCCGCGCATCGTGCTTTATCCGACCGTCGCCAACACCGATATCCTGCGCCGCGACCTGGAGGAGCGCAACGTCGACCTCTTAATCGGCCGCAGATTCGGCCAGTTGGCGGACGAACCGCTGGAATTCGAAAGCCTCTACGACAACCCGTACGTCGTGATGGCGGGCGCGAAGAATCCGTGGGTTGACAGGCGCAGGATCACGCTTGCCGACTTGATGGACGAGCCCTGGGTCTTACCTGCGCCGGACAGCCCGGTCGGATCGTTTGTCGCGGAAGCGTTCCGCGCGCAGGGGCTCGATTTTCCCCGTGTCACCGTGGTCGCTTTTGCCTACGAGGTGCGGGTGAGCCTGCTGGCGACCAACCGCTATCTGACGATCCTGCCTGAATCCGTGCTGCGCTTTCCCAGCCCGCAGCACCGCATCAGGATGCTGCCGGTAAAGCTACCTCTGCGACGCATGCCGATCGGCATCATCACCGTGAAAGGACGCACGCTCAGCCCCACCGCACAGCTTTTCATCGATGCCGCCCGAGAGGTCGCGAAACCGCTGGCGGCGAGAAAGGCCTAGAGGCCACGTCCGCTCCGGCACTGTT
>DASYSQ010000165.1:0-3285 GCA_036003145.1 Pseudolabrys sp. | reverse complement strand
AGCACGCCGATCAGGATGAGTTGCACACCACCGATCACCATGACGCTGACCACCAGCGATGGATAACCGGGCACGCTCTTACCGTAGAGAAGCGTTTCCAACACGATCCAGCTGCCGAAAAAGAGGGCGGTCAATGCCATCAGCAGGCCCAGCAGGCTCGCGACACGCAGCGGCGCTACCGAGAAGGACGTCAGCCCCTCGATCGACAATCCGATCAGCGTCCAAGCGTTCCAGGTGGTAACGCCATGCTCGCGCGGGGCCGGCTCGTAGTCGACCCGTACCTGGCGAAAGCCGATCCAGCTCGACAGTCCTTTGAAGAAACGATTGCGTTCCGGCATCTGTCGCATTGCCGCAGCGGCGCGCGCAGATAACAGACGAAAATCGCCGGCGTCTTCCGGAATTTTGTGGCGTGCTCCCCAGTTGAGCAACGCGTAGAACGAGCGCACACCGGTCCGTCGCAGCCAGGATTCATTCTCGCGATGGGCCTTCGCGGTATAGACCACGTCGTAGCCATCATCGAGCCAGCGGGTGATCAGCGTGTCGATCAAATCCGGCGGATGCTGTCCATCGCCGTCCATGAAGAGCACGGCGCCAGGGCGGGCATGGTCCAGGCCGGCGAGCAAGGCGGCCTCCTTGCCGAAGTTTCGCGACAACGTCACGACCTGGATATCGAGCGGCATGGCGGGCAGCGATCTGGCGACATCGCTGGTGCCATCGCTGCTGCCGTCGTCCACATAGATGACTTCCAGGTTCAGTCCGCGCTTGACCTGCAAGTATCGCGCGACTTCGGCAATGCGTTCATGCAGGTCGGGCAGGCCCGTGGCCTCGTTGAACAGGGGAATGACGACGGACAACGTCGATGCAGAGGGTGACGTCCGCGCACGCGCGCCCGGTTTGGTCGGCTTCACCGCCATCTTGGGTTAACCTGTCGCTCCCGTTATCCGGGCGATCTATACCGCACCGGAAGGGCGCTGTCGCGCCCGGCCTACCGGGACATGATTTACCGTGCTAATCGAAAGCGGACGATGACACCGGCGCCCCTCCGAAACATCTTCGACCGTCTCACAGTTGCCTGGCACGAGCGCGCCATAGCTCTGAAGGCGGTCAGCTTTGCGCTGGTCGGTGTCGTCAATACGGCGATTGATTTCAGCATTTTCTGGACAACCGCTACATATCTGCATTGGCCATTGATACCGGCTAACATACTGGCCTGGCTTGTGGCCGTGACTTGCTCGTACGCAATGAATTCCTTCATTACCTTCGGTCCGGAATCCGGACGCATTTTGCGCTGGCGCGACTATGCGAGCTTCGTCACATCGGGAGTTGCCGGGATGGTCTCGAGCACGGCGACCCTCTTTGCGCTCTCCTTTTTTGTCCCGATATTGCTTGCGAAGTTGCTGTCGATCGTCGTGAGCTTTGCGGTCAACTTCTCGCTCTCCCATTTTGTGGTGTTCCGCGTACGTCAGCCGCGTGATGACGCCGGCTGATGACAAACCAGGTCTCCCGATCATGCTGCACGATGACAATCTGAAAGCCAGGCTTCCGAGTTTTGTGACGCATCTCGAATGCGCGATGACCGGCGAGCGCCATGAGGCGGATCAGGTGCACAATTTGTCGCGCGCCGGCAAACCGCTCCTGGTGCGTTACGATCTCGCAGGGGTTTGCAAGGCGCTCAGCAAGGAGACGCTCGCAGCCCGACCGCCCGATCTCTGGCGCTATCGAGAGTTGCTGCCGGTTCGCAAAGCGGAGGACATCATCAGCCTCGGCGAGACAATGACTCCGATTGTGCGCATGCCGCGCCTTTCCGCAAAATTCGGCGGCGGCGAAATCCTCGTGAAGGACGAAGGCCGATTGCCGACCGGCTCGTTCAAGGCGCGCGGACTGGTGATGGCGGTCTCGATGGCCAAAGCGCTTGGCATCAGGCACATGGCGATGCCGACAAACGGCAACGCCGGCGCTGCGCTCGCCGCCTACGCGTCGCGTGCCGGCATCAAGACCACTGTTTTCTGCCCGGAAGACACGCCGGAAGTGAATGTCAGCGAGATCGCGCTGCAGGGGGCTGACGTCTATCGCGTCAATGGTTTGATCGACGATTGCGGAAAGATTGTCGGCGAAGGAAAGGCGAAAGTGGGCTGGTTCGACACGTCAACCTTGAAAGAGCCGTACCGGATCGAGGGCAAGAAGACGATGGGCCTCGAGTTGGCCGAGCAGTTCGGCTGGCAAATGCCCGACGTGATCTTCTATCCCACCGGTGGCGGCACGGGGCTGATCGGTATGTGGAAGGCCTTCGCCGAGCTGGAAGCCATCGGCTTTATCGGCAAGAAACGCCCGCGCATGATCGCCGTGCAGGCCGCCGGCTGTGCGCCGATGGTGAAAGCATTCGAGGCGGGCGAAGAGCACGCGCCACGCTGGGAGAATGCGCACACCATCGCGTCAGGCATTCGCGTGCCGCAGGCGATCGGCGATTTTCTGATCCTGCGTGCCGTGCGCGAGAGCCGCGGCTTCGCGATCGCAGTGACTGATGCGGCGATCAGTGCGGCGCTCGATGAAATGGCCCGCGAGGAAGGTTTTCTGTTGTGCCCTGAGGGTGCGGCAACTTATGCAGCCTACAAGCAAAGCCTCGCGGATGGCCGGGTGACACGCACGGATCAGGTCCTGCTGTTTAACTGTGCGAGCGGCCTGAAATATCCGCTGCCGCCCGCGCGACGCACGCTTGACCGGCATAAGCCGATTGATTTTGCCTCGCTATGAGCGGATGATTTTCGGCACTCGCAACAAGGCACGGGGGGAGGCAATGAAAAGGCAGATCGTTGCCGCAATAGTTGCGGCGCTGGCAGCCATCACATCGGCCAGCGCCGAAAATTACCCCTCGCGAGCCATCACGTTCATTGTGCCCTTCTCAGCCGGCGGTCCAACCGACGCACTGGCGCGCATTCTCGGGGAACGCATGCGCCAATTGCTGGGACAGCCAATCCTGGTTGAGAACGTAACCGGGGCAGGCGGAACGATTGGCGTTGGCCGCGCCGTGCATGCGGCACCGGATGGCTACACGTTGAGCATCGGCCATCTCGGAACGCATGTGGTCAATGGCGCGATCTATCCTCTGAATTTTGATCTGGTGAAGGACCTTGAACCGGTTGCCAAGATTGCAAGCAACCCGATGATGGTCGTTTCCAAGAACGGTATTCCGGCAAAAAATCTGAAGGAGCTGATCGCCTGGCTCAAAGCCAACGATGGCAAGGTGACGGCGGGGACAGCCGGCGTCGGATCCGGCTCGCATTTTTC
>DASYSQ010000164.1:0-10794 GCA_036003145.1 Pseudolabrys sp. | reverse complement strand
AGCGAACGCTAAGGCTGACCGTCTGCGGCACCCAATCGGCAGCGCGAGCGCCGCCGCGAGCATGTTCTCGCCGCCATTCGCAGCGCATGGTGAAATTTCGGTTGCCGGAAATGCGCACCCCGATACTTGCCGCCAATTATTACCGATGCGGTAACCATGTTGACGTGGAGAAAATCGCAGCCAGAACGGGCTTGCCGCGCTTATTTAAAATTTTCATCAAATTCGAGTGTGTCGAATTTGATGAAAGCTTTCGTTGATTTTGTCCAAAAACTTCTGCGCATTGCAAATAACAGTTTCAGGCCTGTCTGCTAGGTTTGGTCCAAAGGCGGCGAATAGTCCGCCGGGGACGTTACGGGTAGGGTCATGTTCTTTCTTCTGCGGATGGCATTTTGGCTGTGCGTTGTATGCGTGCTGCTCCCGAGCGGCAGCAAGACGACGTCGCCGGAGGCAAAAATCGATGCGTCCGAAGCGGTGACGCTCGCGAGCGCCGCGGTATCGGATGTGCGCGGATTCTGCGAGCGGCAGCCTGATGCCTGCGTGACCGGCGGCAAGGTCGCGGTCGCGATCGGCCACAAGGCGGAGGCCGGCGCCCGCACGCTCTATGAGTTCGTCAGCAAGCTCCGCGAGAAGTCCGCATCCGGCGAAAAGGCCGCTGGCAGGCCGGGATCGGACGGCACCTTGACCCCGGCCGACATGGCCCCAAGCTGGCACGCGCCGGTGCCGCTGCCGCCGCGCCGGGAAGCGCGCGAGGGCCGCCCGGCGGCCTAGACGCCGGATTTACAGGCATTTTCGCGGGGCTGTCAGGCGGGCGATCTTTTTTGGCCAACGCCGTGCGCAAGCTTATATATGTTGCATCATGACTGCGATTGACGAGATCGTTGAGAATTTCGAGCTGCTCGATGAGTGGGATGACCGCTATCGATATGTCATCGAGCTTGGCCGCACCTTGTCGCCGTTGCCGGACAGCGCCCACACCGATGCCAACAAGGTCCAGGGCTGTGCCAGCCAGGTCTGGCTGCTCACCCATGTCAAGCCAAGCGGATCTTCCGGACCGGTCCTCTCGTTCGAAGGCGACAGTGACGCGCATATCGTACGCGGGCTGATCGCAATCCTGTTCGCGCTCTATTCCGGAAAGAGCGCGCGCGAAATTCTGACCACCGATGCGCTCGCACTCTTCGACAGTATCGGCCTGCGCGAGAATCTCACGCCGCAGCGCTCGAATGGTTTGCGTTCGATGGTGGAGCGAATCCGTACCGAGGCGCAAACCGCCCTCGCTGCCGTAGCCTAGTCAGACGCTTTCCACGCCAAAGGCTGCATCATCGGCGAGCCAGGTTCTCACGGGTGCGCGCGCAGGACCGCGTGCGCGGGCCGAATAGCCATAGTGGCGTGCGAGGCGGGCAAGAGCGAGTTGCAGCACCACTTTGCCAGAGCGCGCGGGCCATGCGCGCTCGCGCTCGATATCCTCGAGACCTTTGAGGAAGCAGCAGATATCGAGCAGCAGACCTGCGAATTCCGGACCAACGGCGTCAAGCGCCTGATGGACGCTTTGGCGCGCCGCGATCACTGTATCGGTAAATGCGCCGGCGCGTTCGCCGCCGCCGGCATGACGGCCGGACGACAAAGGCTCCGACCAGTTGGACGTTGTGCGCGGCATCAGGTGCGCACGCGTGAAATCGGCGCGCAATCTTTCTCCTGCCTGCAATTCATGCGTCTCGATCAAGGCGCGGCCATCGCGTCCGCGCCGGCGCGCCAGCCAGACAAGAGGGCTTTCCGTTTCATCGACGATAACGCTGGTGCGGCCGAGGTCGGTGACGATCTGGCGTTGCGCCAAAGCAAGATGCTGCGCGCGAAAGCCGTCAACGATCGGCTGAGGAGCTTGCGGCTGCCGGCGTGCAGCCTTTCGCCGTTTGGAGCGTCTGGATTTCCGGCGTTGCGATCGCGGCGGCTGGAGGTTGGTTATGGTCATGGCGATGTCCTGTATCGGATATCTGTATAGGATTATTTACCTACAGGCAGCGCCGGGAAGAATGAAGATCCGCTTCGCAGGCGGGCGACGATATCCACAGCTTTTAGGAATTTATCCGGCACCACCGGCGGAATCCGCCGGTGCGCCGCGTACTTTATTTCGCACGCCGCCGGCGTTGCTGCCCCAGTCCCATTTGTTTGGCGAGTTGCGATCGGGCCGCCGCGTAGTTTGGCGCCACCATGGGGTAGTCGGCCCCCAGACCCCATTTTTCGCGATACTGCTCGGGCGTCATATTGTACTGGGTACGCAAATGGCGCTTGAGGGACTTGAACTTCTTCCCGTCCTCCAAACAAATGATAAATTCGGGCGTGATCGATTTCTTCACTGAGACCGCCGGCTTGAGTGGCTCGGCCGGTCCCTCGGCGGGCTTGCCCGACACCCTGCTGAGAGCTGCATGCACCTGATTGATCAGGCTTGAGATCTCGCCGGCCGGCACCGTGTTATTGCTCACGTAGGCGGAAACGATCTCCGCCGTCAGTTCAATGAAGTTTCCATTGGCTGTGTTGTCACTCATGGACCGCCCACTCTCACGCTGCTGCCACAATGGCGGAAGAGATCAGCGCAATTGAGCCGCGCCAGGCTCAATCACCCTATATTTATAAATACTATCTGATTTCAAGAATCGCAAGACAAACATCGTTGTCTGCGACGACAAATATTGGTCAATTGCGACCAGAGCAAGAAAAGCCAAAATAATAACTTGCGTACAAATGATCTCGTCAGTAATCGGATTCTATGAGTTCTTTGCGATGTGACTTCGCAGCTCGTTGATCGAGGCGAAGCGCAGCGTGCCTTGCGGCAATTCCGCCTCGATAGAACCGTCGACATACAGCGTGTAGCCCATGCCGTCGACGACACCGGATTTGAGGATCGCGACCGCGCGCGGTCTTTCCGGCTCGGTCCGTCTGGGCGGAGGGGGCGAGACCTCCCGCGACGGCGCGCCCGGCTTTGCGTCCGCCACCGGCTCGCCGGCAACAGGACCCGTCTGCAATTTCGCCTCTGCCGGCCACATAGCGTCGAAGTTGGCATTGGGGACCGAGCGCGCGGGCGGAGAAGCGGGAGCGGGCGTCGAAGGCGCCGCAGACCGCCAGCCAGCATCGCGGCTTTTGGCCGCCATGCCTGATCCGCCGCCTCCAGGCGCCGGCGACGCAGACTGTCGCCCCAATCCCCCAAGATCGGCGCCCGGTTGCACAGCCGGAGCCAGACTTTGATGCAGCGACAGCGCTATCTCATCCTCGATCGTCGCGGTTTCCTGATCCGGGTTGCGCAATATGGGCGCCAGGGATTCGGCTTCCTTGGCATCAAACGGCATACCGACAGATGCGGGAGAGACCGCGCCCAGTTCAGCCGGATGAGGCTCGGGCTTGGGTCGCGACGGAAACGTCATACGGCCCTGAGATGGGGCCGCAGCCGAGCTATCGGTATTTTCAAATGCATCGTTTGGCTGCACCAGACCGGCCGACGGCCCGGCCGCCAGCGCCTCGGCGACCCGCCGCAGCTGACCGGCAACGATCCCGAGACCAAACAAAATCAGACCGCCGACAACGGCGGTCGTACCGGCACTGATGAGCGTATTTCCGAAGCTGAATTCGTTGATCGGAATACCAAATCCGATCATCACCAGGCCCGCAAACAGGGCAAACGCACCGATGCCATACAATATAGCCGGCATGCTCTTTCGATCCCTCCAGCAACGTTCGCCGCAACAATCGGCCAGATTGGTCTAACAGCGGCAAACTCTCGCTTTTTCAACCGCGGTCGGCAACACATAAAGTAAGAACAATTGCGGGACCAGTATGTTCAATGGCGGTAACATTGCGCTCACCCGCCTGGACAACATTCTTACGCCTGCAAAACACTCCTGCGGCCGCTGCTATTCCGGGGCGCCCTCCGGCCTCAGGGCGATCAGGGGCTACTTTCAGCCGTTGCTCCCGACCGCGCCACCGCCTAATTAGCTTGAGAGGGGAACTCGTCCGGCACAGGTTGGGTTTCGTCTCTAGACCGGATTATTCCGCATTTATCGTTTGTGAATCGAGGAGGACATAATGTCGTTCACACTGCCCGACCTGCCCTATGCCCATGATGCGCTTGCGCCGTATATGTCGCGCGAGACGCTCGAATATCACCACGACAAGCACCACAAGGCCTATGTCGACAACGGGAACAAGCTTCTGGAAGGCAGCGGGCTGGAAAACAAATCACTCGAAGAAATTGTGAAGGGATCATTTGGCAAGAACGCCGGGCTCTTCAACAATGCCGGCCAGCATTACAACCACATGCATTTCTGGCAGTGGATGAAACCGAATGGCGGTGGCGACAAAATTCCGGGCAAACTGAAAGCCAGGATCGACAGCGATCTCGGCGGCGTCGCCAAGATGAAGGAAGATTTCACGCAGGCCGGCGTGACCCAGTTCGGGTCCGGCTGGGCGTGGCTTGCGGTGAAAGACGGCAAGTTGATCGTCAGCAAGACGCCGAACGGCGAAAGCCCGCTCGTGCACGGTGCATCACCCATTCTTGGATGTGATGTCTGGGAGCATTCCTATTATATCGACTACCGCAACCGGCGGCCCGACTATCTCAAGGCATTTCTTGACCACCTGGTGAACTGGGATCACGTGGAAGAAATGTTCGTCGCCGCGAGCAAATAGACATCTCCTCCGCCTCGACCTCGTCACTTCGCCTTTCGGGCACACGGTCGGCAGCCATCACTGCCGACCGTCTTGCTGTTGTCGTGCTCGCGAGTGTCGCAGCCATTGCGGCACTGACGTTCCGCGACTACGGCCTTGGATGGGACGACTACACCCATTCGCAATATGGCGACCTGCTGCTCGCGCTTTACAGTTCGGGTTTTGGCGATCAACGCGCGCTGTCCTTCGTCAATCTCTACAAATATGGCGGCGGCTTTGACATGGCGGCTGCGCTCGCCGCCAAAGTGCTTCCGTTCGGCCTTTTCGAGACCCGGAGACTGGTCGGAGCTGCAGTTGGCATCATCGGACTGGTTGCAACCTGGCGAATTGGCCGCCGCCTCGGCGGACCCACGGCCGGCCTGGTCGCGCTCGTATTGCTCGCGGCCTGCCCGCTCTACTACGGCCACATGTTCATGAATGCCAAGGACGCCCCCTTCGCCGCTGCAATGGCGGTGCTGTTGCTCGGCATGGTGCGTACGTTCGAGGAATATCCGCGCCCGGACCCGCGCACCGTCGCGCTCGCAGGCATCGGCATCGGGCTTGCGTTTGGTTCACGCATTCTTGCAGGCATCGCCGCACCCTGTGCGCTTGCCGCCTTGCTGCTCGTCGCAATCGGTGAAGCTCGGGCGGCGGGGCCTCACAAGAGTGCGGTACGCGCCGGAGAGTTCATCTTGCGTCTGCTGCCGGCGCTGGTGCTCGGCTACCTGATCATGGGGCTGTTGTGGCCGTGGTCGATCCTTGCGCCGCTCAACCCGATGCGGGCGGCAGAATATTTCGACAAATTCTTCGAAAAGCCGTGGCGGGAAATGTTTGCCGGCAAGTTGTACTCAGTGACCGCCATGCCGGCGAGCTATCTGCCGCACCTTTTTGCAATCAAGCTGCCGGAAATCATGCTGGCGCTCGGGCTCGCGGGTACGGCCGGCGCATTGGTTGCGATTGCGCGACGTGATCTGCCGCTCAACCGCCGCGCCGGCTATGTCCTGGTTACGTTTGCTGCCATTCTCCCGGTGCTGCTGGCGATGGTGGCACACCCGGCTTTCTATAACGGCTTGCGCCATTTTGTGTTCGTGGTGCCGCCATTCGCCGTGCTCGGTGGCCTCGCCGGTGCATGGCTTTTCGAGAAATCCCGTCCGTTCGGAAAATCCGCGACCGCCGCGCTCGCCGTCGCCTTTGTTGGCGGGTTGGCGCTACCGCTGAGCGACATGGTGCGGCTGCACCCGTACCAATACGCGGCGTTCAACTGGGTATCCGGCGGCGTGCGCATGGCGCACGACAACTACATGCTCGACTACTGGGGATTGGCGTTCAAGCAGGCCGGCGAGGCCTTGCGGGAGAAGCTCGATGCGAGGCATCTCAAGCCGCCGCCGGGGCAACGCTGGACCGTCGAGATCTGCGGTCCGCAACCGCCGGCGGAAGTGGCGCTCGGACCGGACTTCGAAACCACCTGGGACCGCAAACGCGCCGACTTCGCCATGATGCTTGGCACATTTTATTGCCGGGACCTGACCGCGCCGGTACTGGTGGAGATCAACCGCGAAGGGGTCGACTTTGCGCGCGTCTACGACATGCGCGGCCGCCCGGTGCCGAATTTGCTCACCGAGCCCCCACCCTGACGCCCATCAGCGCTGCTCCTCCCGCAGCACGTCGGCGGCGATACGGTGCGCCTCGTTGGCAGCCGGAATGCCGCAATAAAGGGTGAGAAGCAGCAATACTTCCTGAATCTGGTCGACCGTGCAGCCGTTCTTCAGTGCGCCCTTGAGATGCACACGCAATTCATTGGGGTGACCGGCCGCCGCCATCATCGCCACCATGGCGAGCGACTTCACCCCCGGTGGCAGTGCCGAGCGCTGCCACACATCCCCATAGGCATAGGCGTTGATGATGTGTTGCAGCGGCTTGCCGAAATCGCCAAACGCGTTCATGCGTTTGTCAACGGCCTCGCGCCCGAACATGTCGATGCGAAGCTTCAATCCGCGCTCGTAGAGGTCCTTGTCGTCCATGGTTCACTTCCTCCTGTAACCTTCACCCGATTGCCGTTTGCGCGCCTGCTTGTCTAGTATGCGCCGCCCATGAGTTATCGTCCCGCCAGCCCATTCGCACATCCATGATCGATGCCGCCGTGATCGGCCTTGGCCGATGGGGAAAAAATATCGTCGAGGCGGTCCAGGGCAAAAGCCGGCGCCTGCGCATCGTCCGCGGGGTCAGCAAGGAGCCCGAACTGGTTCGCGATTTTGCGGCGGCCAAAGGCTTTGAATTGTCGACCGAGTTCGAGGCGGCCGTGGCCGATCCCCGGGTGCGGGCCGTTTTTCTCGCCACCCCGCATTCCCTGCATGTCGGACAGATTTCGGCGGTCGCCGCAGCCGGCAAGGCGGTCTGGTGCGAAAAGCCGCTCGCCCTTACGCGCGCGGAGGCCGAACGCGCCATCGCCGCCACGAAAAAGGCGGGGGTGCCATTCGCCCTTGGCAACAACAAACGCTGCTTTCCCTGCATGCGTGAACTCAAGCGTGTAATCACCAACGGCACGCTGGGAGAAATCCTGCACGTCGAGGGTAATTTCAGCAACGAACATTCGACGCGCGTCAAAGGCGGCTGGCGTGACGATCCACGTGAATCTCCGGGTGGTGGCATGACCGGAGCCGGCCTGCACGTACTCGATGCATTCGTGAACATTGCCGGACCGATCGCCAAGGTGGATGCTCGCGTCTATTCGCAAAAGCCGCCGCCCGATCCGCGCGATGCGGCCGTGGCGATGGTGCAGTTCGCAAGCGGCGCGACCGGTGTGCTTGCAACAGTGCGCGCCGCCCCGATGTTCTGGCGCATACACGTATTCGGGACAAAGGGTTCAGCCGAGGCGCGCGAAGAGACTTCGCTCACCGTCGCGCTCATGGGCGGGCAACCAGAAACGAAAATCTATCCTCCGGCGGATTCGCTTGGCGTGTTGCTGGAAGCCTTCGCTGAGACGATCGAAACAGGCAAGCCCTTTCCGGTTTCCACCGCCGATATGCTGGATGTGGTTGGCGCATTCGAGGCGTTCATCCAGTCAATCGGCCAGGGCAAGCCGGTCACGGTTGCCCACGCATAAAGGCGGGATACCTTATTGCTGAGGAATCCCGGCGGCTTCGCGCACGGCATTCCAACGCTTGTATTCCGCGGCCATGAAATGTCCGAATGCCTGTGGCGTGGACGTCTGAACCACGACGCCCGCTGCAACCATGCGCTGGCGCACGGTGTCGTCCGCGAGACTCTCATTGAGCGTCTTGCTTAATTTCGCAATCACCGGCGCCGGGGTTCCATGCGGCGCGAACAGGCCATACCAGGTGGTTACGTCGTAGCCCGGAAGTACACCCGACTCCACGGCAGCCGGAACATCCGGCACCGCCGGGAAACGACTTTTGCCGGTCACGGCAAGCGCTTTGAGCTGTCCGGACTGTACGTGGCCGATCAGGGCCGACACCGTGTCGAACAATACATCGGCATGCTTGCCGAGCGTCGCGTTGATGGCTTCCGGCGATGTCTTGAATGGAACGTGCAGCAGATCCACCTTTGCGGTCTGCTTGAACATTTCACCGGCAAAATGCTGGGTCGCGGCAAAACCGGGGCTGGCGAAGACAATCTTTCCGGGGTCGGCCTTTGCCGCTGCGACCAGCTCCTTCACGGTGTTGGCGGGAAAATCCGGGCGCGTGACGATCAAAAGGCTGGCGGTAGCGATCTGTCCGACCGGATCAAATGCGGTCAGCGTGTCGTAGCGCATGTTTTTTCTGGTGACGGCGGCGATGATCTGGCCGGCGGTCATAATGCCGAGCGTGTAGCCATCGGGCTCCGCATTGGCGACCGCTTCGTTGCCGATAATGCCGCCGGCGCCGGGCTTGTTTTCAATAACGACCGGCTTGCCGAGCTTGGCCTGCATTGAGTCCGCTAGGATGCGGCCAATGATGTCTGCACCGCCACCAGGCCCGAAGGATATGATAATGCGGATCGGCTTCTGCGGCCAATCCTGTGCATGGCCCGGTGACGCGAAACTCGCAAGCATCAGGCCCGACACGAGCAAGAACACCAGTCTCTTCATTGCCTCTCTCCCCCGCTCCCACGACGGCGAACTTCCCTGATGACCGCACTGTTGTCGAGGTCGGATTCGCCGGCGCGCACGCATGCTTCGAGCACATCAGCGTGCACTTCGAGCAGGGAAAGCTCTTGCCCGGCGCTGGCAGCCTGATCGAGCATCAGGCGCACATCCTTCAGCGTCTGCTTGACGCGGCCTTCCGGCGAAAAATCACCGCGCACCATTTTTGGGCCCTTGGTTTCCATCACCTGGGAATATGAAGCAGAGCCGCGCGCAACATTGAGAAAGGCGCCCGGATCGAGCCCAAGCCGTTCGGCAAAAACCAGACCTTCGGCCATTGCCAGACGATTGAGACCAAGGATCAGATTAACCGCCAGCTTGGCACGGCCGCCGTCGCCAATCTTCCCGACGTGAAACCGGCGCACGAACAATGTGTCCAGGACATCCTTTACATCCTCGGCGATGGCAGCGTCGCCACCAATAAGCGCCACGCCCTCGCCGCGGCGCACCTGATCGCTGGTGCCGGAAACCGGCGCATCCAGATAGCGGATACCGCGCGGGATCACGCGATCGGCGAGGGCCGCCACCCGGTCGGGATCGCACGTGCTCATGCACAGCACGATCGTCCCGGAGCCATCGCCCAGCGCCGCCAACAATTGACGCTCGACGACATCCTCGACCTGTTCGGTATTGAACACGGCAACGATGATGCAGCGGGCGGTTCTGGCGAGTTCGGCGATCGACAGTGCCGGATTGCCGCCAATCTCGGCCAGCCGTGCGCGGCGTGCAGGATCGATGTCGAAGCCGCTGACGGGAATTTTCGCATCGATCAGGCGTTGAGCGTAAACCTCACCCATCAGCCCGAGACCGATGATGGCAACAGGCGCACTCATCGACAGCCGCCAGACCGGCTAAGCATGGGCAAACTCCCAGTAAAGCTCACGCGCCTTGCGATAAAGCGGCCCGGGCTGCAACGAACGCTCCTCGATGCGGTTGACCGGCATGACTTTGGAATAGTTGCCTGAGGAAAAAATCTCGTCGGCATTCTGCACGTCACGATAGGTCAATACGGTCTCGACGACACTCACATCGGCATCGCGCAACAGCTTGATGACGCGCTGACGGGTGATGCCGTTAAGGAATGTGCCGTTCGGCGCCGGAGTGAAGACGACACCGTCCTTGCCGATAAAGATATTCGCGGTCGCGAGCTCGGCCACGTTGCCCAGCAGATCGAGCACGACGCAATTGCCGAAGCCGCGCGCATTTGCCTCAAGCAACGCACGTGCGTTGTTGGGATAGAGACAGCCGGCCTTGGCGTTGACCGGCATACATTCAAGGCTCGGCTTACGATAGGGCGACAGCGTAACCGAGAAGCCTTCGGGTTTGCGCATGGGTGCCTCGTAGACGCTCAGGCACCATTTGGTCGAACCCGGGTCAGGGGCGATCAGCAACACGCCGCTGTGCTCGGCCCAATACATCGGCCGAATATAGAGGGCCGCCTCTTTATCGAAGCGCTTGATGCCGTCGCGTGCGAGTCCCATCCAGGTCTCTTCCGGGACGACGGGCTTGAGGTGCATGGTTTCGGCTGAGGCATTCACCCGCGCGCAATGCAGGTCGAGGTCAGGCGATACGCCTTCGAAGGTCCGTGCGCCGTCGAATACCGATGAGCACAACCACGCGGCGTGATCGCGCACACCCATGATCGGGACGTTGCCTTCGTGCCAGTCCCCTTCATAAAAAGTCCAGGTCTTCGACCATCCTTGTCCCGACACCATTCGTCACTCCCGACCTGACCGCGAACCTCTTTACCCCAACGGCCTGTCTTTGCGACCATAGCGGGCCAACGCAGAGGATACCATGACATCAATTTTCGTCTTTGATGCCTACGGCACACTTTTCAATGTGCATGCGGCCATCGCGCGTCACCGCAGCCGGGCGGGGCCTGATGCCGATCGCGTATCGGCGATCTGGCGGGCCAAGCAGCTCGAATACAGCTGGACGTTGACTCTCGCCGGCCATTA
>DASYSQ010000163.1:0-7921 GCA_036003145.1 Pseudolabrys sp. | reverse complement strand
GCAAGAAGCGGAAGACTCAAGCTGCCGCCTGATCAAAATATCTGGCTTTGGGTTTGACAGATGAAATACGACATCGAGGCTGATTGGCATCTGCTCGATACCTGCAACTATAGCTGCAGCTACTGTTTCTTTGGCCCCGAGGTGCTGAAATCCAAACTTCGAAAATACGCAGCACCAAGCGACTGGCAATCCGCCTTCGATGTGACAGGAAACATCTGGCTACTCCACATGACAGGTGGAGAGCCAAGCATATACTCCGATTTTGCCGAGTTGTGCGAGGCCCTCACAGCCCGTCATTATATTTCACTTAATTCCAATCTCACCCATCGTTCGCTTGTTGCGTTTTCTCAGCGTATTGATCCATCACGCGTCAGCTTCATCAATGCCGGGCTTCATCTCGAAGAGCGCGAGAACCGTGCGGGCAACGAGACATTTCTTCGGCACGCCGAGCTTCTGCGGGGAGAGGGCTTTCCGATTGTGGTTTCACTCGTGGCAACACCGACCGCCTTGGATCGGTTCGAGGAGGCAATTGCACTTCTCCAGCCAATCGGATTGTTTCCGGTTCCAAAGCTTTTCCGTGGATCTATTGGTCAACGGGCCTACCCGAAGGACTACAGTGAGGCGCAAAAGAGCCGTTTTCGCGCCTTTTCCCAGTTGGCACGCGACCATTATGGATGGCAGCTCGCCAGAATGAGTGAGCGGCCGAGCATCGACATGTTGAATGATGATGCCTTCTTGGAGGGTTTGCCCACCTATACCGGATCTTTATGCGAAGCCGGTGCTCGATTTGTCCATATTAAACCAAACGGAGATGTGTTCGGTTGCGCTGGAGGACCCTGGCAAGGCAACATTCTGAGCAACACTTTCGTGAGGCAGTCGGGGCCCGCACCCTGCAACAGCTCGCATTGCTATTATTTCTGCAACAAGTATTCGAGATTGGGCCAATCAATGTCTGCCAATGACCCAAAGCGGACATTGGGGAATGACGGTACGCCATATTCGATGGTTTCTATGTCGCTCCCGTCAGGGACCAAAGTGCTTTGACTTTTCCAGTCTATGGCCGGCCACCGATGAGGTCATTTATAACCGCCAGAACTTTGCTGGCGCCGGCTGCCAAAGTGAACTTGTCTTGAAAAGTGCGATAACCATTTGACGAGAGCCGCCGCCAAAGGTCGCCGTCGTTGTATACCCTGACAATCTGCTCGGCCATCCGGTCAGCAGTGTCTGCTACGAGGACGTCGTCCTCATTGCCTAAACCCATCCCTTCCGCCGCGATCGGTGTTGCGACAACCGGCACCCCAAGACTCAAGGACGTTACAATTTTGCCTTTGATGCCGCCTCCGTACCGTAGAGGTGCGACGCTGAGGCGATGTTTCCTGAACAAAGGCGACAAGTCCCTGACGTAACCACGTACGACGATCCTGTCGCCCGCCAGGTCATTGATTTGAGGAGTAACGTGGGAACCAGCAATGGTAAAAGAATCCGAGTAGCCCATGGCCTGCAGCTTTGGCCAAACCTCACGCACGAACCACAGGACTGCGTCCACATTTGGCCCGTGTCCATAAGTACCGATGAACAGGAAATCGCGTCGATTTGCCCAATCGCCTTCCGGGATCGGGGTTTCTTCACGCAAAATGGGTATCTGATGGACCCTCGCGAGCGGTGTCAACTTTCTCAGCAAGCTGCTCTCATATTCGCTGACGACGATGGTCGCGTCCGCCTGGTTTACCAACTTCAATTCGGTCTCTCGCATCGTCGATGCGGCTTCGGCCATCACTGGATCGCCAAGTAGCTTTGCTTCGCGCTCCATACGCAAATGGTGCAAATCGACTGCATGAAACAAAATCTTTGCAGCGGGTGCTGCTCGTCTTGCCAAGTCAAATATCCGAGACGCGTAAGGCGCACGATAGAGGAGCAAAAGGTCACAAGTTGGACCGACTTTTTCGACAACGGACTCTATGGAGGTCCACCGGGGCGTAATGAGTAGTTTTACACCAATCCTTTTAAGTGCCGACAAATGTCGCTCTGCCGAGGTCACGCCAAGGTGTGTCAGAATCCGTCCGTATGCTGGCCGGGGCGCGTGGTCATGAGGTGCGAAAATGACTTCGAAGCCAGCGCGTGCGAGAATTTGCAAATAAGAGAAAGTACTGACAAAGCCGCTGGCTTGATCCAGTTCCGGGACTATCGCGTCGATTACCAAAATCCGCCCATGCATGGGCAGCCTCCCATACGCACTGCTGCCCACAAAACGTAGTGGCACTGTGTGCAGCTTAGACTGTCTTGTAGCTGTTCGGTAGGCGAAGGAAAACGAACGGCGTTATCACAGCCCGATCAAAATTGCCTGCATTTCGAGGAGAGGGGCGCCGGGTTGTCCTGTTTTTGTAATGTCCGCTTTTGGCACAATGACGATTTTTCCTTTGGAATTTTCAATCGGGAAGTCAGTTTCTTCGCCGTCGGGGCTTTCTTTTATTCGGACGAACCAACTGACCTTCCTGGCCGGAAGATTTCCGGCGTTCTTCATCCCGACATGACCAATAACTCTATTTCCGTCTACCAAAAATGCCCGACGGCTCGGCCTCGTTCGCCCCGACCACGGGCGCGTCGCCGCGGCTTGTGATCGACCTCTCCGGCGAGCTCAGCGCAGCTTTTTCGCGCTGGGCGGCGGCAGCGGTCTCATGGACAACCAAGGATTCCTCTGGTCATCCTCGTCCCTCAATCCGGCCGCGCAACTCACGATTGCGATGGTTCCACTCCCATCCGCACTTCCACTCTTCGCCAGCGGCGGCGCACTGCTTGGCTTCTTGGGATGGCGCAGGAAGCGGAAGCTAGCCGCTTAGCCACGCGCTGATTTCGCTGGCGAAATGGATGGTGACTCTATTCTGATAACGCGCCTCTTTGTCCGACCGCACGTCTCACATTCGAATTTGCCATTATAGTGATCGAGCCTCGTAGGATCGACGCGCTTGAGCACCATAGGCTTCCAGCACCACCAGCATCTGGGATGTACAATATCATTTCGCGATGAGAGTTGGTCGGACTCTGACATGGCAAACGAAATACCCATGCGGCTCTTCCCTAAGGCCATCCTGTGACGGACGGTCACTGACCGGGAGGAGAATTCCATTGCACCGGCTAGGCCACAATATGGCGCAGACACCGCGCTAACTTCCTCCGAGGCATGTCATTACCCTCCAATGGCAAGTCAGTACCATGCAACAAGGAACTCCGTTCACGATCGCGCTACTGACGTGGCACGAGTTAGCCACTGCGTTGAAATCCCCATCGCTTAAATTGTTCCCATTGCTAGATGAGAGGCAAGTTCTCGCCATGCTTTCTCCGGTTCCTCGTCAATAAAATAGTGCAATCGTCTGTTTCTCTACACGCGGAAGGAAACGCGAAGGCGGGCTCCTAATTAAAGGGAGCACGACGTGAAAATGTTTTTGGTTGCGGCCGTAGGCGCTGTCCTCTCGTTGACCATGGGCGCTGGTCTAATGGCGTTCGCATTGCCATTGGCGCATGCGGGACCAATCCCTGGCGCTCTCGCGCTCTTCGTCACCGGTATAGCCGGGTTGGGTCTTCTCGGCCGGCGCAGGAAGCGATAGCGGCTGCTCAACAAAACGACCGCCATCACAAAAAACAGGATTTACTGCGTGTTCAATCTATGAAGTGCAATAGGCAGTGCAACTTGCCCGATCCGGCCCAGACCGTACTCGCAACGCGGCGGCGAGCTGGAAGAAAGCTGTGAAACAAATCAAAAGCAAAGAAAAACCATAAGAGCCGCAACAGCAGCAGGCGTTGCGGCTCTCCCGTCGTGACTATTTCTGTTGCTGCTGTCCGGGCTTCTGGTCGCCCTGCTGCTGGCCACCTTGTCCCGGCTTTTGCTCCTGTTGCTGGCCAGGCTTCTGATCTTGTTGGCCGCCCTGGTTTTGCTGGCTGCCTTGGTCTGGATTGCTCATGTGTTTCCTCGTTTGGTTTAATGGGTACGCAAGGGCCAATCGCCCCGCGTACGCGTTGGTTCCATTTAATTGTGAACTATATTTGGGGCGATGCACCAAATGTTACTTGACTTACGATAGCCGAGAGCGGCGTCGCTAACTTAGCCACTGGGCTTTGAATTCCGCCGTCGCTGCTCGCGCGCGCCTGTGAAGCGATCGCATAGCTGATCAAGTTCGTTCAATCTGGCACAAAGCGGACATGACCATGTCACACGACCATCAGATCCTTGCCGACGATGATCTCGCCCTTGAACAATTTCGCGACCGGCTCGCGCCATGTGTCGTCGCTGATGCTGTCAATCGCGGGGGTAAGGTGCGAGAGCACAAGCGTTTTGACGCCCGCTTCCTGAGCGATGCGGCCGACATCTTCGGACGGCGTGTGATCGGCCTTCATATGCGCCATGAAGGCTTCGAAATTCACTGGCCGCCCTTGGGCGATCTGGCCTTTGATGTATTTCTCGACCGCCGGCACGTACATCGTTTCGTGCACCAGCACATCGGCACCCTTGGCCATTATCGCCACCGCTTCGAGCGGCGCGGTATCGCCGGAAAATGCGATCGAACGGTCCTTGAAATCGAAACGATAGGCCAAGGCTGGTTTCACGGGCGGATGCTCGACCAGGATCGCGGAGACCCTGACGCTATCGTCCTCCGTCACCGGGCCTGCTGCTGAAATTTCTTGCACATTGACCGACGTGAGCGGCTTCATGTGGAAGTCTTCGGCCCAGAAGTCGACCGTTTGTTTATAGGCACGCATGAAGTCGTCGGTCATTTGTCTGAGCGGCGGCGGGCCGAAGGCGCGAACGTCGAGTGGCAGGCCCTGGATCCAGCCGACGATCAGCAGTGGGCCGTATTCGATGTTGTGGTCAGCATGATGGTGCGTGATGAAGATCGACTTCAGCGCGCTGAAGGGAATGCCAGTGCGCGCGAATTGATTGGTGACGCCCATGCCGCAATCAACCACGTAGGCCGACCCGCTGCTCAGCATCACGTGCGACGTCATTTCGCGCGAGCGGCCCGGCACAGGTCCGGCGGCCGTACCGAGCAGCACCAGCTTGGTGCCCTTTGCGTCCTTCAGGGCGGCCTGCGTCTGTTGCGGGGACCAGCGTGATCCAACGGTCTGCGCCGGGCTTTGCTCCGTTGCGGCAGTGACGATTGGTGCGGCTGCCAGTGCGGCCAGCAGACTGCGGCGTGAAAGTGCGGATGGGCTCGATGCGTCTGTCACCGTTCTCTCCCCTTGGAAGTGTCGATGTGCCCCATCGTGCTTTGTGGGCGTCACCATATCGGCCACGTATCCACCGTTCAACGGCCCGCAATGTCTGCGTTTGACCCAAAAGCGGACATTGGGTTCCGACCCAGCATTGGACTTCGGTCCAACTCGATCTGAGGCATCCAAAAATAGACAATGAAATGGCGCGGGGGAACTCTTCGTTAAATCGGAGGAATTTCGCAATGAACGCAGATCGAAGCTCTGGGGTCGCAGATTGGTTTGGCACGACAATTGTCGCCGTTATTGGAATTGCCTGCGGTGCCGTGCTTGTGCCTACCGCGCGGGCCCAGGCGCAACAGCGGCCGCCACAAGCGCAACCGGCGCAAGCGCAGCAACCCGCAGCACCTGCCGGGCAGCGGCCGAACATCCTCGTTATTTTTGGCGACGACGTCGGGCAGTCGAATATCAGTGCCTATTCGCACGGCCTGGTGGGCTACAAGACGCCCAATATCGATCGCATCGCCCGAGAAGGCATGATGTTCACCGATTACTACGCAGAGAATTCGTGCACGGCAGGCCGTTCCACGTTTATCACCGGGCAAGTGTGCCTACGCACCGGGCTCTGCAAAGTCGGGATTCCCGGCGCGACAGTCGGGCTGCAGGATCGCGATATTACTATCGCGGGGGCGCTCAAGCCGCTCGGCTACGCCACCGGTCAGTTTGGCAAGAACCACCTCGGCGACCGTGACGAATATTTACCGACCAAGCACGGCTTCGACGAGTTTTTCGGCAACCTCTACCACCTCAACGCCGAGGAGGAACCGGAGCGACCCTACTATCCGAAGAACGATACAAATTTTGTCAAGTCCAATTCGCCCCGTGGCGTTCTCAAGGCGTCGGCCGATGGCAAGATCGAGGACACCGGACCACTGAACCGCAAGCGGATGGAGACGATCGACGACGAGACCACCGCAGCGGCGATCGACTTCATGACGAGACAGGTGCGTGCCAACCGGCCGTTTTTCACCTGGATGAACACGACCCGCATGCATGCCTTCACGCACGTGCGGGAATCGATGCGTGGCCAGAGTGGCATGCCAGGCAACGAATATGCTGATGGCATGATCGAGCATGACGGCGATGTCGGTAAATTGCTCAAAGCAGTCGATGATCTCGGCATCGCCAACAACACCATCGTCGTATATTCAACCGATAATGGACCCAACCAGTGGTCTTGGCCGGACGCCGCGACAACGCAGTTCCGAAGCGAGAAGGATACTAACTGGGAAGGCGCTTTCCGCGTGCCCGCGATGATCCGCTGGCCGGGCCGGATCAAGCCCGGCGAGATCTCCAACGAGATCGTTTCGGGCCTCGACTGGTTCCCCACGCTGCTCGCAGCTGCGGGCGATACAAGTATCAAGGATCGTCTGCTTAATGACGTGAACATCGGCGGCAAGACCTTCAAGGTGCATCTGGATGGCTACAACCAGTTGCCATACCTGACAGGTCAGCAGCCGAAGTCCGCTCGCAACGATTTCTACTATTTCAACGACGACGGGAATGTGGTCGCGTATCGTTATAACGACTGGAAGATCGTGTTTTGCGAGCAACGCAAGCCAGGCGGCTTCGAAGTGTGGGCAAATCCGTTCACGTGCCTGCGCGCACCGAAGGTCTTCAATCTTCGTATGGATCCGATGGAGCGTGCGGACATCGTCTCGGATCAATATTACGACTGGCTGGCCAAGAACGCCTATCTGCTCCAGTACGGCGTTTGGCGGGTGGCACCCTTCCTGCAGACGTTCAAGGACTATCCGCCAAGCCAGCGGCCGGCGAGCTTCAGCATCGACCAGATGGTCGAGGGATTGATGAAGTCAATCTCGAAGTAGCCGCCCCACCAATTGCCGGCCGGCTTCGTGCCGGCCGGTTCGACTGGCAGCAGTGAAAAATGGCTAATCTCGATACAAAAGTTGCACCAGCCGTGCCGGCTGCCACGCGGGCGGCAGCCTCTGCCGCGCGCGAGGCCATCCTCAACCTCAAGGTCCGCATGGGTAAGTCCGTGCTCGGTCAGGATCATCTGGTCGAGAGTATGCTGATCGGGCTGCTCGCCAACGGTAATCTCCTGATCGAAAGCCTGCCGGGTCTCGCCAAAACCCGAGCGGTGAAAACGCTCGCCAAAAATCTCGCCGCCGATCTGTCGCGCGTTCAGTTCACACCCGACCTGTTGCCGTCGGATGTGACCGGCGCGGAAATCTATGTACAGACGGAGAAAGGCGGCCAGTTCCAGTTCCAGAAGGGGCCTATCTTCGCCAATCTCGTTCTTGCCGACGAGATTAACCGCGCGCCGGCGAAAGTGCAGTCCGCATTGCTCGAGGCGATGGAGGAGCGGCAGGTCACGGTGGCCGGCAAGACCTACAAGATGCCACCCCTCTTCATGGTGCTCGCAACCGAGAACCCGATCGAACAGGAGGGCACCTATCCGCTGCCCGAGGCGCAGCTCGATCGTTTCCTCATGCACGTCGTTATCACCTACCCCAATGAGGAAACCGAAGGTGAGATCATCAAGCTCAACCGCGAAGAGAATGCGCAGGCCCCGAAGGCCGCCGCGTCCGAGCCCGCCGCGGTGCCGCAGCAGGCGGTCTTCGATGCGCGTGGGGAGATCGACAAGATATTCGTGTCCGATCTGGCAGAGAAATACATGGTGGACGTTGTCTTTGCG
>DASYSQ010000162.1:0-9869 GCA_036003145.1 Pseudolabrys sp. | reverse complement strand
GACGGAATACACACGCGCGCTGTTTGCCGCTGCCTTCAAATTGGAAACGGTTCCCGAAGGTGTAGTGTCGCAGTAACCAGGCATGTCGAAACGGCGAGAGCTTGCAGATTTATCTGCGGATGTTGTCCTGTCGCGGCCACAAGTGCTCGCCAAAGCCTATCGCGACTATCACCGTTATAGTGTGACTCTGAAGGGCGATGACGGTCCAGTCGTGCAGGAGCGCGACGTGCTGATCGCCGGCAAAGTGGTCGTGGTGATGCCGATCGACATCACGCGCCAGGAAATTGTATTGATCCGCCAGTTCCGCTTGCCAGCGCATCTGGCCAATGGTCACGGAGATCTCGTTGAGTTTGTTGCAGGACGTGTCGAGGCAGGCGAATCGCTGGCCGAGGCGGCACAGCGCGAGTGCACCGAGGAGATTGGTATTGCCCCCCGCGGGTTGGCCGAACTGTTCACTTTTCTGAGCACGCCTGGAGTGATGGACGAGGAGATTACGATGTTCGTTGCCGCTGTCGACGCTACGAGAGTGCGTGAAGGCGCTCTGACAACGCCCGACGGCGAGCATGTTTACGTTCACCGCGTTTCCGTCGAGGCGGCGCTCGATGCGCTCGATCGTTGCACCATGCGCGGCAGCCCGTTGATCATCGGGTTGCAATGGCTGGCGCTCAACCGGCAGCGTATTCCCGAATTGCTGGGCTAGGCCACGCGCTTTACGGCCGTCATTTCACTTCCCGTCGCATTGATGCGTGCGATCGCTTCCATGGGCGGTTCGATCGCAACCATCATGTGATGGGCATTTGCATGGATCAGGGTCTCGGGATCGCGGGCGATGGCGACGTGACCCTTCCAGAACAGGAGATCGCCGCGGCGTAGACTTGCCAGCGACGACAATTTACCGAGCGCCAGTTCCTGCAGGTCACTATCGCGTGGACAGGCGATACCGGCGGCCTGGAGCGAGACCTGCACCAGGCCCGAGCAATCCAGGCCGAGCGAAGTCTTGCCGCCCCACAGATAAGGTACCCCCAGAAACTGTTCGGCCACAGCCACGAAATCGGAACTCCGTGCCTTGATCGGCGCGAGGCAGACGGCCGGCACATGCCATCCGGATACGGTCACGGCGAAACGCTCATCTTGCCGTGCGATCGTCAATCGCGCGCCCATAGGCAGTCCGGCGATCGGAGGCAGCTTGATATCAGGTCCCGGGAACGCTAACGCTCGCAATACCGCGATTTTGTGAGTCGGCGCCGGGCCGCTTGGCCCGAGCGAATTGGCCGACAACCAGCCAACAAAGCCGTCGTTTTCCAGCTGGCCCCAGGCCCAGCCGTCCTCAGTCGTTTCGTAGATCATTGCGCGTTCGCCAAGCAGCGCTTCGCTGTCGAGTCTTGCGTCATGCGATGGCGTGCGGCGGAGAGCGGTGACCGGTTCAAGCACCTGGTAGCGCCTGCCTTCGACAAATCGCTTGGCCTCGACCTGGCCTTGCAAATGTTTCGCCGCGATCTCGGGTCGAAAGGGATTTATGCGGGGATCGAGGGCGACCATGTCAGTGTTTCATTGGCGTATGATGTTATCCGAAAACCGGCGCCCACTCTCCGGGGAGATGCGCTACGAGTAGCGGGCGCAGAGTAACGCATAAAGTGCACGTGCCACCTGGCATTCGGCGCCTTCCGGCCGTCCAGGTCTGGCCGCCGGTGTCCAGGCGAAAATATCGAAGTGTAGCCAGGTTTTTGTCGTGACGAAGCGCCGTAAAAACAGTGCGGCTGTAATCGCTCCAGCATAACCACCAGTCGCAACATTGTTGAGGTCGGCAACTTTCGAATCGAGCATCGCCTCGTAGGGCCGCCATAACGGCATCCGCCAGAGCGGATCGTTCTCGGCGATGCCGGCGCGGCCAAGCTCACTGGCTAGTGCATCGTCATCGGTGAAGAACGGGGCCACCTCAGGTCCGAGCGCGACGCGCGCGGCGCCCGTGAGAGTGGCGAAATCCACGATCAACGCGGGTTTGTCTTCGTCGGCAAGTGCGAGCGCGTCAGCAAGGATCAGCCGGCCCTCCGCATCGGTGTTGCCGATCTCGACTGAAATGCCCTTGCGCGAAACGTAAATGTCGCGCGGACGGAAGCTGGTGCCGGAGATCGAATTCTCGACCGCCGGAATTATGACGCGAAGCCTGACTTTCAATCCACGCGCCATGATCATATGGGCGAGTGCCAGTGCGGTTGCTGCTCCGCCCATATCCTTCTTCATATTGAGCATGCCGGTATCGGGCTTGATGTCGAGCCCACCCGTATCGAAACAAACACCCTTGCCGACGAGTGTGATTTTGGGATCGCTGGTCTTGCCCCAGGACATATCGATCAGCCGCGGCGTTCGCGCTGAGCCGGCGCCGACCGCGTGCACCAGCGGGAAATTTTTGGCGAGTGCATCGCCGCTTGTGACCTGCACTTTTGAGCCATGCTCTTTGGTGAGGGCGCGGCTGGCCGCCTCCAGCTCGGCCGGCCCCATATCGTTGGACGGCGTATTGGTGAGGTCCCTGCAGAGCGCCACACCTTCGACAATGCGGGTGAGGTCTTCGCCGTCAACACCCTCGGGAACCACAAGGCGCACATTGCGCGCATCCGCCTTCCGGTAGCGCGCGAACTGGTACGCCCCAAGCGCAAAGGCGAGCGCAGCCAGACGTGAATCGTGTGGCGTGTTGGCGAATCGATAGTTTCCTGGCGGCAATTGGCCGGACAGTTGCCCAGGCCGGAAGCGGTCGATTTCGTTCTCATCGGGGGCTTCGATGCCGAACAGCGCGCCGGCGAGCGTGCCGTCTGCGGCCGGGAGCAGCATCAGGCGACCGGGTCTGGCCTCGAAACCTGCGGCAGCGACAAATGTGCGCCCCCGTTCGCCGATGTCCCTGGAGACTGAATCGAAATTTCCGGTGTGAACAAACCAGATCGGTGTCGCCTGCGATTTGCCGGCGCTTGCAAAGACGGGATGCATGATGACTCCGCGGGGTCGCGCATCGAGGATCATGCGCGATCAAGGTCAATTTACAAGTTAACCAGTCATTAGGGTTAACGTTTTATTGCTCGACGTATGGGGCTGAAGACCAACGTCGCGCAACTGCTTGCCTATGCTGCCTTCGTCGCCGCCCTGGCCGTCTCCACGGGCGGCTGCTCCAACATTGGCTCCCGGGATACGACCGGCTCGGTAACCACAACCAGCGCCGCTCCGGCCAATCAGGACGAATGGCGGCGCTCCCTGGAGGCCATGGGAGCTCGTTACCGCGAAAATCCCGATGATGCTGACGCCGCCATCGCATACGCCCGCGCACTACGCGCGACCGATCAACGGGCACAAGCGGTGGCCGTGCTCGAGCAGGCCTCAATTCGCAACCCGCGCAATATGTCATTGCTCGGTGCCTACGGCCGTGCATTGGCCGACGCTGGCCAGTACCAGCAGGCGCTTTCAACCCTCGACCGCGCCCACCTGCCTGACAATCCGGACTGGCGCATTCTCAGCGTCGAGGGCGCGGTGCTCGATCAGATGGGCCGCCACACCGATGCACAACGCTACTATGCGTCAGCCCTCAAAATTGTACCCGACGAACCGACAATTCTTTCGAATCTCGGACTGTCTTATCTGCTGACGAAAGATCTGAAGAACGCCGAAATCACGTTGCGCCGTGCGGTGGCTCAGCCGAATGCTGGTCCCAAAGTGCGTCAGAATCTTGCATTGGTGGTCGGCTTGCGCGGCCGTTTCGAGGAAGCGGAGAAAATCGCCCGCTCCGACCTGCCTGAGAATGAAGCGGCGGCCAACGTCAACTATCTGCGGCAGATGCTTGCACAGCAGCACGACTGGAAAAAAATGGGCCGCGCGTATACGCCCGCGCCCGACGCCGGCTCCTGATCACAACCACCGTTCGATAGCGTCAGTTGCAGAGCGTGGTGGTGTAGGCCGGCGGCTGGATGCGCGGGCTCATGAACATCTTGTCTGACAATGTAATCCCGGTGGCGGCAATGTGGCTGAAGCCAGGGCTGAAGCCGGTGATCGGCACATACTGGTAGCTCACCTCGCTAAGCACGAGGTAGCTGTTCGGCACTGCGAGGTCGGAGGGGATTGTGATTGTGTCACCGTGCGCCCGGGGGGTCGTTCCGGTTGTTGCCGTACCCCACTGCACCGTCACCGCGCCGGCGCCATTAATTTTCAGGCAGGACACTTTCGCCGAAAGGGATCCCGTGTAGGGGGACATGATCGCGGTCGACGCGGCAAAGATATTGTCCATGTCGACCGTTGAGATTGTCGTGACCTGCGCCGTAAGGTTGGCAAGTGCCCCCGCGGTCAAAGTAACCTTGCGGTCCGCGGCCACGCCGTCAGAGATCTCGACGCAACCGATGTAGAGCCCGAGCATGAGCGGCGCGATAAGAGCGAATTCGATCGCTGAGGCGCCGCGCCGGTCGCGGCCGAAACTGCGCAGGAACTGAGATGTGCGGGATGTCATTGTTTTCATGACCCAACGTCTCAATGATAGGGTTCGTTTCGGAAGACCGCCGTCGATACCAGGAGGCGAGTGTTGGCGTTTATGTTCGACAGGTTGTTACCAAGCAGCGAGACGTAGATCGGCCACTGATAATAGAGCGTGACAACCTCGATATTGCCGACGTCGCCGGGGCTATAGTTGATTTTGCTGGGATCGAGTTTGCCGTCTGTTATGGGCGGATCGTTGGTGATCGCCGAAAAACTGGTATAGGACTTCACGTCGACGTAAATGCCGTTCGCGCAGTCGAACAATCCGTAGATGTGATTGCACACTGCGGTCTTGAAGTCGTCCTTGGTCCACCCCGCCGTCTGCGCCTGGCCGGTCATGATCAGCCGAGCCGAATCGGCCACCGCGGTTTCGAGCGTCTGCCCGGCAAAAAAGACCAGCGCCGTTTCAAGAATGGCGAAAGTCAAACCGAGAAATGGAAGGGCGACCAAGCCAAATTCGACTGCTGCAGCGCCATCCTGCTGCCGCACAAAGCGGCGCACCAGGCGCGACGGCAACAGCCGGCAGACACAAGCTGAGATCCTGCTGCGTGTTAGTGGCATGACAAGCGACCCGATTGCTAAGCGGTGGTCGAACACCGAAATTCATAGCAAGAGCGTGTTTTTTAATTCTTGCCAAAATCCTAAGGAACCGCAGCGGTCGCGTTAAGCAGTTGCTAACCTTGCCGGGGCGCGGAAGGCGTTACTTGGGCGCCGAAGATTGCGCCTGGCCGTTGCGCGCACCGCTTTGAGACAGATTGGCGTTGAAATAGGCCGGGGAGTCGCCGAGGGTAATCCGGCGCTCACAATCCGATGCGCAGCTATACGTTTCGCGCTCAATGCCCTTATAGACGACGACCATATCCTCCGCGCGGGCACCAAGCACCTGCACGGTATGACTGAGAAGGACGCGTCCGGCTCGATCCAGCGCTACCAAATTGGTGGACCCGTATCCCTTGCCGGTAACAACAAGAACACCTCCGCCCTGAAGGGTAGCGTCGGCGATCAACGGGTTTCCAATTACGATTGTAGCGACCCGATCCGGCAGCTGCATGATGTGCGCCTGGTCGAGCCTTATTGACACAGTGTCTGCTTGGGCCGGCGCCAATCCGGTAAATCCTGCAAGCAGCACGGCCGAAAGCCACACGCGGAAATGTTGCCTGCAGCCCACTAAAGACATCGCGCTCTCCAGAACAGGACGCACAACAGGATCACCGCGGATGGCGGCAAGTCAAGTTGACGGTAAATTGGTGAATGAAGTGCAAAGAACGCGGTCGGACGAAGAAAAATCAGCGTTGGAACGGATACATCATCTGGGCGCCGAAGCTTTCCGGAAAGCTGGTGTCATCAATGCCATAGGCGTCCGGAAGGACGTTCGCAGGCATATAAAAGGTTCCGAACAGGAGGTCCCAAATGGGGAACGTGCCTGCAAAATTCATGGAGCCGCCGCGATCCGCCGCGGTGTGATGCCAGCGGTGAAACACCGGCCCGGCGATAACGTATTTGAACGGGCCAAGTGTCCAGTTCAGATTGGCGTGTACAAAGGCTGATGTAGCAGTGGTGAATGGGCCCACCCACAGCATCACGTTTGGCGAAATGCCGGCGAGCAACAAGGTAACATCCACGAGAACCGTACCGAAAAATATGTTGAACGGATGAAACCTGGCCGCCGATATCCATTCCAGCTCTTCCGAGGAATGATGCACGGCGTGGTATTTCCAAAGGCTCCCGCGGTGAAAACCGCGATGAATCCAGTATGTCAGGAAGTCCGACACAACCAAAAACGTCAGTGCCTGCGCCCATAACGGCAGTTGGGCCAATGGGCCAAATCCGTCGTCATAGAACTCCATCAGGGCGTCGGCGCCGTGAATCCCGTAGAGATACGCGGCACCCATCACCATGAGGCCGATGCGCACGAAACGCGCGGCGAGCGGGATCAGGAACCAGTAGCAGATGTCCGTGACGATCTCACGCTTGCGCCACCAGGGGCGACCGGGATTGCATGCCGACCAGTGCGTCAGGAGGGCGAACACGATGCCGAAGCCGATCGAGATCGGTACCAGCTTGAGCATGGTCTGGCCGGCGACTGTAACAACTGACATCATCTCGGCGAGCATCGGCAAAATACCTGGATCGCTAATTTGTAACGATCTCTGGTATCGGAGCGCGCAGTTAAAATGCGATAAACAAATAGATTTTGTACGTATAAATAATAACGTGCAGTGAGGCTGCGTATTGATCTTGAGAACGCTCGGACAGGACAAATCGAATTAACGACCTGTTAGCCATCGCATCTTTGCAGATGTCGTTCGCTCTCCCTCACGTAAGTCAGCCGGGGCGAAGCCCTCTGTTTCCTCAACCAAATTAACCGCGGCGCAATCCGTAATCATTTACTCAAAGCCGAATGGTTCGGCCGCTGCCGGGAATCCGCTCAGGCAGCCAGGTGTCGGTCCAAGGGATTCCTATGAAGAACTTGTTCACGCGTTTCGCGAGGGACGATTCGGCCGCCACGGCGATCGAATATGGTTTGATCGCAGCGGGTATTTCGGTCGCGATCATCGCCGTGGTTAATGGCATCGGCACCAACCTGAATGCCAGCTTCCATACGGTTTCGACACAGCTGAAATAGCTGAACGGCAAGCGCTAACTGTTCGGCAAGCTTAGGCGGCGTAACCTGTCACCCCCGGATGTGAGTTGCGTGAGGAACGAGTGATCATGGTCACGGATGTCATCAGGCTTTTGCTGTTTCCCGCCCTGATGGCATTCGCCGCATCAAGCGATCTCCTGACCATGACGATCTCCAACCGGCTATCGCTGGCGCTCGCGGGCGGTTTTTTCCTGCTGATGATAGTCACCGGGATGAGTCTGCACGCCGCGGGGATGCACGTTGCGGCGGCCGTAATTGTGCTGGTCGTTGCGTTTGTTTTCTTCTCGCAAGGCTGGATTGGCGGCGGTGATGCCAAGCTCGCGGCCGCAACCGCATTGTGGTTTGGCTTTGACTATTTGCTCGACTATCTGATTTACGCGTCGCTGTTCGGTGGCGCCTTGACGCTGGCGATCATCCAGTTCCGCAAGATACCACTGCCGGCGATGCTCGCGCGCCAGGGCTGGATTCTTCGTCTGCATGAGACTGACGCCGGCATACCCTACGGCATTGCACTCGCGGCAGCGGCTCTCGCTGTCTATCCGAAAACGGGATGGATGCCGGCCTACGGCATTTGAATCAACGGCGTTACCGCCGCAAGATAATATTAACTCGATTTAGATACCGCTCCTTAACCATACCTTGACCTTTAGCTGGTGAAATCCGGTGGTAACGGCCGCATCGACGGCCACCCGATTTTCGCGGCCAAACCGGCCGTCCTGTCACGGTGAGAGTGAGCGTATGAAAGCTGCACGAGTGGTAGTGCTGACTGTCGCCATAGCAGCGGGTGGCGTTGCCGCCCTGCTTGCCGGCCGTTCTGGAAGTCCTCCCGAGGTCAAGGTGGAGGCTCCCAAATTCAACACCGTCGACATTCTGGTCGCCAAGTCCGACATTTCGAGAGGGCAAACGCTCACTCCGGCGGAGGTCGCGTGGGAAGCCTGGCCGACGACCACTGCCAGCGGCAATTTCATTCGCAAATCCGACCGGCCAAAGGCGCTCGAAGATCTCTCCGGCATGATTGTACGCGCCCCGTTTGTCGCTGGCGAACCGATTCGCGAAGTAAAGCTGGTGAATGCGAAGGGTTCCGGCTTCATGGCCGCGATCCTCCCCGCTGGCATGCGCGCCATATCAACGCAGATCTCGGCGGAAACGGGCGCTGGCGGGTTCATCCTGCCGAATGATCGGGTCGACGTTATTTTGACACCACGCGGCGGTCGTGATTCTGACAAGGGTAGCGGCGCTAGCGAGACCATCCTCCGGAACGTCCGCGTCCTCGCGATCGATCAGACCATCGAAGAAAAGAACGGCCTGAAGGTTGTGGTCGGCAAAACCGCTACGCTCGAACTCGCGCCAGGCCAAACCGAGACTTTGGCGCTGTCTCAACAGCTCGGCGTGCTGTCGTTGGCGCTGCGCAGCATTGCCGACACGACTGATGATTCGAAAACGGACGAGACGGATTCACGCCGTAACGTCAATGTCGTCCGGTTTGGCGTATCCACCACGACCACACCGCGATGACCAATTGGGAGACTAAGGGGGACATGGCGAACAGGACATTGACTTGCGCCGCCGCATTGTGGGCGCTCATCGTCTCCGCCGGGCTGGCGTCAATTGCCCCGGCTGTGGCGGCCGACACAGCCAATATGCCAGTCATAAAGATGGCAGCGAGCGAAGCGACCTCTCGCTTTGTCCCGCTCGGGATCGGCAAATCGGTCGCGATTGATTTGCCGGCCGACATCAAGGATGTGCTGGTCGCCGACCCGAAGATCGCCAATGCAGTTATTCGCTCTTCTCGCCGCGTTTACATGATCGGCGTCGCCGTCGGGCAAACCAATATTTTCTTCTTCGATGCCGATGGCAAGCAGATTGCCGGCTTCGATATTGCGGTGAAGCGTGACCTCAATGGCGTACGCGCGGCTCTCAAACAGGCGATCCCGGATGCCGACCTCCACATCGAAGGCATCGGCGAGGGCATCATGCTTTCCGGCAGCGCTGCAAACCCCCAGGAGTCGCAACAAGCTTATGATCTTGCATCGCGGCTGGTAGGCGACGGCAGCAAGGTGGTGAACGGAATTGCCGTCCGCGGGCGTGATCAGGTCATGCTCAAGGTGACGGTCGCAGAAGTACGGCGTGACGTGATCAAGCAGCTCGGCATCGACCTTTCCGGCACGCTCAACTACGGCACCGCTGTGGTGAATTTCAATACTTCGAACCCATTCTCGGCGAATGGCGGCCCGTTGGCCGAGACCTTTCTGACCGGCAAGTTTCCAAGTGTCACGGCGACTTTGCGCGCGATGGAGCGAGCAGGCGTTATTCGCACATTGGCAGAGCCGAATTTGACGGCGATCACCGGAGAAACAGCAACATTCGTTGCCGGCGGTGAATTCCCGATTCCAAACGGACTGTCGTGCGACACGACCCGATCGCCGCCGATCTGTCAGCCTCAAATCACGTTCAAGAAATTCGGCGTGAGCCTGGTGTTTACGCCGGTTGTTCTGACAGAAGGCCGAATCAGTTTGAAAGTGATGACTGAAGTTTCCGATCTTTCGACCGAGAACGCGATGACCTTGCAGGTCACCGGTTCGACAACGTCGCTGACCGTGCCGTCGATCCAGACTCGCCGCGCCGAGACGACTGTCGAAATACCGTCAGGCGGCTCGCTGGCACTCGCGGGCATGATCCAGGAGCAGACGAAGCAGGCGATCAACGGTCTCCCGGGCCT
>DASYSQ010000161.1:0-2008 GCA_036003145.1 Pseudolabrys sp. | reverse complement strand
CGGTACCGCGTTGTATTGCACACTGGTCGCGTTGCCCTGCGCGGGCGCGACCGAAATGTACACCCCGAGAGCGAGCGGCCCTTTCTTGAGCGACAGGCTGCGCTGGCTTTCGTTCTCGGATACGGAAGTGTTTGGCGCTGCATATTTCTGCCAACCCTCGGCCACGAGAGCCCTATCGACCGTGCCGGCGGTCTGCGCGACCGGTTCGGAAGACGTGAAAATCGTGCTCGCCGGACTGGAGAAAATGACCTTGGCGCCGGCGACACGCGGAAGCCTGCTGGTATCGAGCGTCTGGCTGGTCTCGGCGGCGCTATCCGATTTTTCTGATTTCGAACAAGCGGTTTCGAGCAGTAAAATACACAAAAGTGCGAGGAACAAGGAAAGCGGTGCCTGGCCCAATCGCGTCCTCGACCCTGTGATGCCGCGCATGTTTGATCTCGCTTTCGTTCTGGTTCGATCCATACGGACGTACGTGCCGCGGGCCTGGTCCGCAGCACCACAATCGCAGTCATTACAGGGATTTCCCCCCTGCCCGATGCTACCCTATTGGTCGCATCATGTAGCCAGTGGGTTCATTGAAATTGTATGTGCGTCGCTGAAAAACAGGTGGAAACGCCTCAAGCTCCCCGCGCCCGCAGCACCGATTCGATCGAGACACGCGACCAGGGCGCCGTGCGTTCGCGGAAGGCGGCATAGGACGCGTGTACCTTGCCGGTGATTGCGCTGCGCCCGGCTAATTCCGCGAGTACATCGTTCGCCTGCGCGCGCGCAGCGCTGATCAGATCCTCTGGAAATGCTGCCAGCTTCACGTTGTGTTCAGTCACCAGTGCGGCGAGCGCTTGCGCATTGAGGCGTTCCATCTCCGCCAGTGCGTAGTTAGCTTCGGCTGCGCAAGCGTGCGCGATAACGGCCTTGAACTCATCGGAGAGCGCATTCCACGCCTTCAGCGATACGATGCATTCGCCGGTGCCATTCGGCTTATTGAAGCCCGGATAATAGTAAAATGGCGCGACGCGATAGAGCCCGAGCGCGATATCGGTGCCCGGTCCGACGAATTCGGCTCCGTCGATCACTCCCGATTGGAGACTCATGAGAATTTCTGCCGGCGGAGTGGTCTGGGGCGTGACGCCAAGTCGGCGATAGACCTCGCCACCGAGCCCCAACGTGCGGAGCTTGAGGCCGCGCAGGTCGGCGAGGCTCTTTACCTCGCGCCGGAACCAGCCGCCCATGCAGACTCCGGTATTACCGGCCATAAAGGGCTTTACGCCAAACGAGGCATAAAGCTCATCCCACAATGCCTGCCCGCCGCCAGCATCGACCCAGGCGACGTGCTCGCCGGGCGTCAGTCCAAACGGCACCGTCGTAAAGAAGGCAGCGGCCGGCATCTTGCCTTGCCAATAAAAGGAAGCCGTGTGGCCAATATCTGCGACGCCGTTGCCGACGGCATCAAGCACTTCGAAGGCCGGCACCACTTCGCCCGCTGCGTAGACCGCAATGTCGAGCTTGCCTCCCGAAAGGGCGCGAATGCGCTCAGCAATACGCTCTGCGGAAATGCCAGGCCCCGGCAAGCGCTTCGGCCACGACGTAACCATGCGCCATTTCTGCATTTGCGCCCGCGCAACCGCAGGCGCAGCAACGAGGCCGGCAGCGATGCCCATTCCGATAGTGAAATTCCGTCGGGTGGTCATAGCTTTCTCCATAGTTCATGAAAATGGTGCAATGGCCCATGGCCGTGGCCGATCCTGAGCACATCAGCGGAGGCGATGGCTGCGGTGACATAGGCTTTGGCGTCCCGCGCTGCAGCTTTGAGGTCGAGACCCTTGGCGAGCCCGGCTGCGATCGCCGAAGACAATGTACAGCCGCTGCCGTGCGTGTTCCTGGTAGCAATGCGCATTTCGGCAAAACGGGTGATGCTCGTCGCGTCGATCAAAAGATCGACACTCTCCGCCCCCTCACCGTGGCCGCCTTTGATCAAAACGGATTGTGCGCCAAGACCCAGCAACGCACG